>CAZIIX010000034.1:0-15852 GCA_964539345.1 uncultured Actinomycetes bacterium
CCTGAGCAGCACGAGACAGAACCGGTCGGCGGTACACCGGGCCGGGACGGGAAGGGAAGACCGATGGGTTCATGGCGCAGGATGGGAGCCTTCCTCGGACTGGTCCCCGACGACGAGCAGCGCGACGAGCATTTCGACGCCTACCAGGGCGACGAGTACGCGCCGGAGTACGCCGAGCAGCCGCGCTACCGCGAGTGGGACGACAGCGACCGCCGCGCGGCGCGCCCGCAGACCGGTCCGCGGCCGCAACCGGCGGCCCGGCAGCCCTCGGCCTACGGCGACGCGGTCACGCAGGGGGCGCTCGCCGTGCAGCTGCGCCCGGAGGCTCGTGCGGCCGGCGAGTCCACCTCTGCGGGGCGGCCGCTGACCGTCAAGCTCACCGGGTTCGGCGAGGCCCGCATCATCGGGGAGCGGTATCGCGACGGAGCCTCCGTCATCCTGGACATGACGGACCTGACGGATGCCGACGCCCGACGCGTGGTGGACTTCGCGGCCGGGCTCGCGTTCGCCATGCGCGGCTCGATCGACAAGGTGACCACCCGGGTGTTCATGCTGCTGCCGCCGGACGCGGACCTCTCGGCGGAGGACCGGCGGGCCTACGCGGGGTCCTATTCGTCCCGCTGACCGGGCCACCCACCGTCGAACCCACGACCGTGATCCGGTACAAGTAGAAGGGTGAGCGTCATTTGGCCGCTGATCTACTTGGTGCTGTGGCTGTTCCGCCTGATCCTGCTGGCGCGTCTGGTCTTCGACTTCGTGCGGGTGTTCGCCCGCCGGTGGCGCCCGGTCGGGGTCTCGGCCGTCGCGCTGGAGATCGTCTACTCGAGCACCGACCCGCCGGTGAAATTACTCAGACGCCTGATTCCGCCCGTGCGCCTGGGCAGGGTAGGGTTCGATCTCAGCATTATTGTGTTACTCATCGTCATTTGGATTCTGATGGATCTGATCGTCTGGCCGCTCGCCGTCGGCGCGCGCTAGGCCAGGCACCCGCGCTACGTCACGGAGGAAGTTATGCGGCTCACCCCGGCCGATGTTCATAACGTCGCGTTCAAGAAGCCCTCGATCGGCAAACGCGGCTACGACGAGGACGAGGTCGATGCGTTCCTCGACATCGTGGAGGCCGAGCTCAGCCGGCTGATCGAGGAGAACAACGACCTTCGTCAGCAGGTCGGCGCGGGTGGCGGCGAGCCCGTGGAGGGCCAGCCGGTGGACGAGGCCGCCCAGGCCGAGACCGCCCGGCTGCAGGAGGAGAACGGGCAGCTGCGCGAGCAGCTCGCGGCCCTGCAGGAGCAGACCAACGACCAGGCCCAGCAGCTCCAGCAGGCCCAGGAGCACGCCCAGCAGCAGGCCGAGCAACAGGCGCAGCAGGCCGAGCCGGCGCCCGCGGTCGCGCAGCAGGCCCCGAACGACCAGCACATGCAGGCCGCCCGCCTGCTGGGCCTGGCCCAGGAGACGGCCGAACGCGTCACCAGCGAGGCGAGTGCCGAGGCCGCCCAGACGCGGGCCGAGGCGCAGGCCGAGGCCGACCGGCTGCTCAGCGACGCGCGCACCGAGTCCGAGCGGATGGTCGCCGAGGCCACACACGACTCCGAGACCATGGTGGCCGAGGCCGGGGCGAAGGCCGATGCGCTGGTCCGGGACAGCCAGATCAAGTCGGAGGCGATCGACCGCGAGTCGCAGCGCAAGTACTCCGAGGTGATGAGCCAGCTCACCGCCCAGCGCACCAGCCTGGAGAGCAAGATCGACGCGCTGCGCACCTACGAGCGCGAGTACCGCAGCCGGCTGAAGGTGTGGATCACCGACCAGCTCCAACAGCTGGACAGCACCGGCACCAACGGCGAGCAGTCCGCGGACGCGGACGACGCCGAGGAGGCCGCGCAGCACTAGGCCCACCGGACCGTCGGCACGCGGCTCGCCCGCGCCGGTCGACGGGAACGGCTGGCTAGAATGATCCGTGCGATGACCCGGCCATCACCGGCGAGCATTCGGAAGAACGGGCCGCACCCCGCGGCCTCATTAGACCCGAACGGGCCCGGCCCGTCATAGCCGGACGAACGAAGCGGCCCGCGCCGACGTCGGACGACCGACGCGCGGGCAAGCGGGGTGGTACCGCGGAGCGGGCCCGACCACGGGGCCAGCCTCGTCCCTGCGGCGTCCGGACCACCGGACGCGCCGGATCGGCAGCAGCCGACCCGGTCAGCACGGACGAGGAGTCGCACCGACGATGGCACAGCCACAGCACCAGCCACCACATCAGCACGAGTCCTACCCGCGCGCCGGTGCCGAGCGGATCGACGCCCACCCGCGCTTCCCGGAGCTGGAGACCGCCGTCCTGGACTACTGGGCGGCCGACCACACGTTCCGCGCCTCGGTGGAGCAGCGGCCCGCCGGCGAGAAGGGCGCGGGCGAGTACGTGTTCTACGACGGCCCGCCGTTCGCCAACGGGCTGCCGCACTACGGGCACCTGCTGACCGGATACGTCAAGGACACCGTGCCGCGCTACCAGACGATGCGCGGCAAGCACGTCGAACGGCGGTTCGGCTGGGACACGCACGGGCTGCCGGCCGAGGTGGAGGCCGAACGGCAGCTCGGCATCACGCACAAGAGCGAGATCGACGCGATGGGGATCGCCGCGTTCAACGACGCCTGCCGCACCTCGGTGCTGCGCTACACCGACGAGTGGCAGGACTACGTCACCCGGCAGGCGCGCTGGGTCGATTTCGACAATGACTACAAGACCCTCGACCTGTCCTACATGGAATCGGTGCTGTGGGCGTTCAAGACGCTGTGGGACAAGGGCCTGATCTACTCCGGCTACCGGGTGCTGTGGTACTGCATGCGCTGCGAGACGCCGCTGTCGGCCACCGAGACCAGGATGGACGACACCTACCGCGACCGCACCGACCCGGCCGTGACGGTGACGCTGCCACTGCAGGTGTCCGCCGACGACGCGCGCGCCGATCTCGACGGGGTCAACGTGCTGGTCTGGACGACGACCCCATGGACGCTGCCGTCCAACCTGGCCGCCGCCGTGCACCCCGAGGTCACGTACGCGCTGCTCACCGCACCGGGGGAGCCGGCCACCCGCTATCTGCTGGCCGAGGCCCGGATCGGCTCGTACGCCACCGACCTCGGTTTCGCCGACGAGGAGGCGGCCCGCGCCGCCGTGACCGCGCGCTACACCGGCGCGCAGCTCGCCGGCCTGCACTACCGGCCGCCGTTCGACTTCTTCGCCGGGCGGGAGAACGCGCACCAGATCCTGCTGGCCGACTACGTCACCACCGAGGACGGCACCGGCATGGTGCATATCGCGCCGGCGTTCGGCGAGGACGACAAGGTCGTCACGGACGCCGCCGGCATCGAGGTGGTCAATCCGGTGGACGGGCAGGGCCGGTTCACCAGCGAGGTGCCGCCCTACCAGGGCCAGACGGTGTTCGACGCGAACGGTCCGATCATCAAGGACCTCACGGCCTCCGGCCGGATGATCCGGCGCGACTCGTACCTGCACTCCTACCCGCACTGCTGGCGCTGCGACACCCCGCTGATCCAGCGCGCCGTGTCCAGCTGGTTCGTGGCGGTGACGGCCTTCCGCGACCGCATGGTGGAGTTGAACCAGCAGATCACCTGGGTCCCGGCGCACATCCGCGATGGGCAGTTCGGCAAGTGGCTGGAGGGCGCTCGCGACTGGTCGATCTCCCGCAACCGGTTCTGGGGCTCGCCGATCCCGGTGTGGGTCTCCGACGACCCGGCCCACCCGCGGGTGGACGTCTACGGCTCGCTGGACGAGCTCGAACGCGACTTCGGGGTGCGCCCGGACAACCTGCACCGGCCCTACATCGACGAGCTCACCCGGCCGAACCCGGACGACCCGACCGGCAGGTCCACGATGCGGCGGGTGCCGGAGGTGCTGGACTGCTGGTTCGAGTCCGGATCGATGCCCTACGCGCAGGTGCACTACCCGTTCGAGAACACCGCCTGGTTCGAGGACCACTACCCGGGCGATTTCATCGTCGAGTACAACGGGCAGACCCGCGGCTGGTTCTACACGCTGCACGTGCTGGCCACCGCGCTGTTCGACCGCCCGGCGTTCACCACCTGCATGGCGCACGGCATCGTGCTCGGCGACGACGGGCTGAAGATGTCCAAGTCGCGGCGGAACTATCCGGATGTGACGGAGGTCTTCGCCCGGGACGGCTCGGACGCGATGCGGTGGTTCCTGCAGGCCTCGCCGGTGCTGCGCGGCGCGGACCTGGTCGTCACCGAGGAGGGCATCCGCGAGGGCGTGCGGCAGGCCATCCTGCCGTTGTGGAACGCGTGGTACTTCCTGGCGCTGTACGCGTCGGCGGCCGGCGGGCCGGGGGCGCCGGGCCGGGTCGGACAGATCCGCACCGACTCCGCCGATGTGCTGGACCGCTACATCCTGGCCAAGACGGCCGACCTGGTCGCCGACATGACCGGCGAGATGGACGCCTACGACCTGGCCGGTGCGTGCGCGTCGCTGCGCAGCTATCTGGAGGTGCTCACCAACTGGTACATCCGGCGGTCCCGGGCGCGCTTCTGGGACGGTGACGCCGACGCGATCGACACCCTGCACACCGTGCTGGAGACCGTCTGCCGGCTGGCCGCGCCGCTGCTGCCGCTGACCACCGAGACGGTCTGGCGCGGGTTGACCGGCGGCCGCAGCGTGCACCTGACCGACTGGCCGGAGCCGGACGCACTGGTCCCGGACGCCGCGTTGGTGGCGGCCATGGACGAGGTGCGCGAGGTCGCGTCGGTGGCACTGTCGCTACGCAAGTCGGCCACCATCCGGGTGCGGCAGCCGCTGGCCGCCATGACCGTGTCCACCGCCGACCCGGAGGCGCTGGAACCGTTCGTGGCGCTGCTGGAGCACGAGGTCAACGTGCGCGACGTCGTCGTCACCGGCATGCAGGAGGCGGACGACCGAATCTCCCAGCACCTGACGGTCAACGCCCGCGCTGCCGGGCCGCGGCTGGGCAAGCAGGTGCAGCAGGTGATCCGCGCGGCGAAGTCGGGCGACTGGTCGGTGGGCGAGGACGGCACCGTCAGCTGCGGCGGGGTCACGCTCAACGACGGCGAGTTCTCCCTGGAACTCGTTGCCTCGCAGGACGAGTCGGGGGCCGTCGGACTGCTCCGGTCGGGCGGCTATGTGCACCTGGACACGGAGCTGACGGACGATCTGGTGGCCGACGGCATCGTGGCGGACCTGCTGCGCGTCGTCCAGCAGGCGCGCAAGGACGCCGGTCTGAACGTGTCCGACCGCATCGACGCGGTGATCGACGTGCCGGATGCGGTGTGGGCCGCGGTCTCCGAAAGGCTCGACAAGGTCAGGTCCGAGACGCTGGCGCAGTCCGTCACCCGCGGACCGGTCGCCGACGCGGCGACGTCCGGCAGCGTCGGCGACGGGGGGACCGCCCGGGTGGCCGTCTCGGCCGTATCGGTATGACGACGTCGGTGCGGGTGCGCGTGCGGGCACGTCCCGGCGCGCGCCGCACCGCGGTGCTCGGACGCTGGGAGGGTCCGACCGGGGTCGATCCCGCCGTGCTGGTGTCCGTGTCCGCCCGCGCCGTCGACGGACGCGCGAACGCCGCGGTGTGCGCGGTGATCGCGGAGGCGCTCGGGGTGCGGACGCGGGACGTGACCCTGATCGCCGGGCACCGATCGCGGGACAAGGTGGTGGAGGTCGTGGGCGACGCGGTGACGCTCGCACGTGCGGCGGCGCTGACCGACCGATAGCGCCGCCCGCCCGGCGACCGCGCGGTCAGGACAGCCGCGCCGACAGCGCCTCCAACGCGGGCGTGCATCCGGCGTCGAGGTGCAGGGCCGCGAGTCCGTCGCCGCGGGTGGCGCCGCGGTTGACGATGACGATCGGGTGGCCGTGCGACGCGGCGCGCTTGACGAACCGCAGCCCGGACATGACGGTCAGCGAGCTGCCCGCCACCAGCAGCGCATCCGCCTCCTCGACCGCCTCGTAGGCGGCGTGCACCTTGCCGGCCGGGACGTTCTCGCCGAAGAACACCACATCGGGTTTGAGCACGCCGCCGCAGTGCCGGCAGTCCGCCACGACGAACGAGTCGGTGTCGGCGATCTCCGCGTCGCCGTCCGGGTTGACGGCGACGCCGGCCGCGGCGGCATCGTCGCCGAAGCCCGGATTGAGCTCGGCCAGCCGGTTCTCCAGCTCGACGCGCGGCGACCGGCGTCCGCAGTCCAGGCAGACCACGGTGTCGAGCCTGCCGTGCAGGTCGATGACCGGGTTGCTGCCCGCCGCCTGGTGCAACCCGTCGACGTTCTGCGTGATGATCGTGGTGACGACCCGGCCCGCCTGCAGCCGGGCCAGCGCGTGATGGCCGCCGTTCGGCCGTGCGCGGCGGATGCGCCGCCAGCCGACGTGGCTGCGCGCCCAGTAGCGGCGCCGCGCCGCCGCGGTGGAGCGGAACTCGCCGAACGTCATCGGGGTGCGCTGCGGGGAGTGCGGCCCGCGATAGTCCGGGATGCCCGAGTCGGTGGACAGCCCGGCGCCGGTGAGCACTGCGATCCGGTGGCCGACGAGCACGCGGACGGCGTCGGCCATCGGATCGGCCGCCGCCCCGACCGGGCTCCCCGACCCGGCCGCCCGCCGGGCCGCCGCCCCCGCGCCGCGCCGTTCGATTCCGCCCACGTGTCGACGGTACCGCCGTCATCGGTGGGCCGGCCGGACCCGAGCCACCGCGGGCGCGGCCCGACCGGCGCCGGCGGGCCCGACGTCCGAGCACGGTAGCCTCACACTCGTGACGGTGCTTGTGGTGATGGGTGTGTCCGGCAGCGGGAAGTCGACCATCGCGCGGCTGTTGAGCCAACGGACCGGGTGGGACTACGCCGAGGGCGACGACTTCCATCCCGAGGCCAACGTGCGCAAGATGGCATCCGGCCATCCGCTCGACGACGAGGACCGCTGGCCGTGGCTGGCGAAGATCGCCGAGTGGATCGTCAACCACACCGCGGCCGACCGGGCCGGGATCGTCACCTGCTCGGCGCTCAAGCGCAGCTACCGCGACGTGTTGCGCGGGGACGACGTCATCTTCGTCTTCCTCACCGGCGACCCCGAACAGATCCGCAGGCGGATCACGGATCGGCACGGACACTACATGCCCGCGTCGTTGCTGCAGTCCCAGCTCGACACGCTCGAGCCGCCGGACGCGGACGAGCGACACATCGCGGTCGATGTCGCCGACACCCCCAGCGGCATCGTCGATTCCGTCATGGAGCAGCTGCGGCTGCGCGAATCCGGTTAGGACGCGGGGCCTGCTACGACGGGGCTCCGGCCAGGACGCGGCTCCGGCTCGGACGCGCGCCCCGCTAGGCCGCGGGCCGGACGTGGATCCCGGAGGCGATGTCGGGGGAGAGGTCGAGCGAGGTGTCCCCGGCAGACATCGTCACCACCTCGTCGGCGGCGCTGATCTCGACGGTCGCGCCGGGGACCACCCCGCTGCTCTTGAGCAGGGCCATCACCTCCGGCTGGTTCTGCACCACCTCGATGATGCGGCGCACCTCGAACTGTCCGCCGCGTCGGCCGGCCTCGTCCCCGCCGAGCAGATCGGCGTGCGTCTCGGTGGGGGCCGGCGCATCGACGCCGAGCGCGGCGAGGCCGGGGATCGGGTTGCCGTACGGGGAGGAGGTGGGGCGGTTGAGCAGCGCGACCAGGCGCTGTTCGACCTGGTCGCTCATCACGTGCTCCCATCGGCACGCCTCGACATGCACGTCCTGCCAGTCGAGTCCGATGACGTCCAGCAGCAGGCGCTCGGCGAGCCGGTGCTTGCGCATGACGGCCGTGGCCCGCTCCCGCCCCTCGTCGGTGAACTCCAGATGGCGGTCGCCGGACAGCCGCACCAGCCCGTCACGCTCCATCCGGGCGACGGTCTGGCTCACCGTGGGTCCGCTCTGCCCGAGCCGCTCGGCAATGCGTGCGCGCAGCGGAATGATCCCCTCTTCCTCGAGCTCGAAGATGGTGCGCAGATACATCTCCGTCGTGTCGATGAGATCATTCATTGCGTGTCCCTCCCGGTGGGCACACCACTTGCCCGGCTGCGTCGGCCCGCCTGTGATGGTACCGGGCATCGGGGCGCCTGAGATGATGACGGTATGCCATCTACCGAGTCCTCGCACCTCGCTCGACCGGGGGCGCCCGGCGCCGCGGGCGGCCCGCTGATCGGCGTCGCCGAGTTGGTCGCGCGGCGCGGTCGGACGCCTGCGCCGGTGCTGCTGGACGTGCGCTGGACGCTGGCCGGCACCGACCGGGCCGCGTTCGTGGACGGGCATATCCCGGGCGCCGTGTTCGTCGACCTGGACACCGAGCTGACCGCCCCGCCGGGCCCGGGCGGCCGCCATCCGCTGCCCGCTCCCGCCGTGCTGGACGGCCTGTTCGCCCGCGCCGGGATCGGCCCGGACTCGGCAGTCGTGGTCTACGGGGACCGGGATCCGTCCATCGCCGCGCGCGCCTGGTGGCTGCTGCGCTGGGCCGGCCTGGATGACGTCGTCGTCCTCGACGGGGGTGTCGCGGCGTGGCGAGACGCGGGACAGCCGGTGGCGCGCGGCGACGAGGCGGCGCCCGGCGACGGCACCGCCCGGGCCCGTCCCGGCGGCATGCCCACGGTGGACGCGGAGGGTGCGGCCGCCCTGGCCTCGCCGCCGGACGCGACGGGGGCGGACGTCGGCCCGGAGGCGGCGGGTTCGGAGGAGGCGGGGTCGAAGGGAGCCGGACCGGAGACGGCGGGTCCGACCGTGCTGCTCGACGCGCGCGCCCCGGAGCGCTACCGCGGCGAGACCGAACCCGTCGACCCGCGGCCCGGGCATATCCCCGGCGCGGTCAACCTGCCGCTGGCCGAGCTGCTGACCCCGGACGGGCTGCTGCGCCCGCGCGGCGACCTTGCCGCGATCCTCGACCGGGCGGGCGCCACGGGCGACGCCCGCGCGGCGGCGTCCTGCGGGTCCGGGGTGACCGCGTGCATGCTGGTGCTCGCCGGCGCCGTCATCGGACGCGAGATCGCCCTCTATCCGGGCTCGTACTCGGGATGGTGCGCCCTGGGACGGCCGGTGGAGACCGGCGGATCCGCCCGGCGGTGACCCGCCCGCGACTCCTGCGGGAGCGGGCGGCGCGCCTATAGGCTCGCAGTATGGCGCAGCCTCTGGTGATCTGGGACCCGTCGATGTTGCGATACGACCTCGGCGGATCACACCCCCTGCATCCGGTGCGCTGGGAGTTGACCTGGCAGCTGGCCCGGGAGCTCGGCGTCCTCGACGCGATCGAGCTGACGGCACCGGAACGTGCCTCGGACGCGGAGTTGGCCACCATCCACACCCCGGAGTACATCCGGGCGGTGCGGGCCGCCTCCGCGGTCCCTCCGCCGGCGCTGCCCGGGCACGGGCTCGGTACCGCGGACAACCCGACATTCCCGGGGATGCACGACGCCGCCGCGCTGATCGCCGGCGGATCCATGACGGCGGCCCGGGCGATCGCCCGCCGCGAGGTCGATCGCGCGGTGAGCATCGCCGGGGGCCTGCACCACGCGATGGCCGACCACGCCTCGGGCTTTTGCATCTACAACGACCCGGCGCTGGCCATCGCCACGCTGCTGGCCGAGGGCGTCACCCGCATCGCCTACGTCGACGTGGACGTGCACCACGGCGACGGGGTGCAGCGCGCCTTCTACTCCGATCCGCGGGTGCTGACCGTCTCCATCCACGAGACACCGCTGACGCTCTGGCCCGGAACGGGTTTCGTCGCCGAATCCGGCCGCGGCGCCGCGGCCGGCAGCTCGGTGAACCTGCCCCTACCGGCCGGCACGGCCGACGCCGACTGGCTGCGCGCCTTCCACGCGGTGGTGCCGGCCGTGGTTCGGGAGTTCCGCCCCGAAGTGCTGGTGACCCAGCACGGCGCCGACTCCCACCGCGATGACCCGCTCGCCGATCTGAACCTGTCCGTCGACGGGCAGGTGGCGTCGTATCGGGTGCTGCGCGACCTGGCGATGGAGGCCGCGGATGGCCGTTGGCTGGCGCTCGGCGGCGGCGGCTACGAGGTGGTGCGGGTCGTGCCGCGGTCGTGGACGCACCTGCTGGCGCTGGTCGCCGACCGCGACCTCGACCTGGGCGGGACGATCGGCGCGGAGTGGATCGCCGCGGCGCGCGCTGCCCGGCCGCGCGTCACCCCGCCGGAGCGGCTCGGCGAACGGGACGGCCGGCCGATCGAGTTCGAACCGTGGGACGGCCAGGACGGCACCCCGGTGGACCAGGCGATCATGCAGGTGCGCAAGGAGATCTTCCCGCTGTTCGGACTCGACCCGTTCGACCCGCGTGATTGAGCGTCGCCGTGACCACCGCCGCACCCACCCCGGACACCAGCCCCTACCCGACGCACTGGGAGGCGGACGTTCTCACCGCCGACGGGTCGGTGGCGCGCATCAGACCGGTGATGCCCGCAGACACCGACGAGCTCCGTGCCATGCACGAGCGGATGAGCGCGAGAAGCCGGTATCTGCGCTACTTCTCGGCCGTCAACGAGGTCACCGATGCGCAGCTGCGGCTGCTGACCGACGTCGACTACCGGTCGCGGGTGTGCCTGGTCGCCGAGTCGGGGGGCGAGATCGTGGCGGCCGGCAGCTACAGCGCGGGCGGGACCGACCCGGAGAGCGCGGAGGTCGCGTTCGCCGTGCAGGACGACCAACAGCGCAAGGGGCTGGGCTCGATCCTGCTCGAGCACCTCGCCGCGGCCGCCCAGGAGTGCGGCATCACCCGGTTCACCGCCGAAGTGCTCAGCGAGAACCAGCGGATGGTGCGCGTCTTCCTGGACGCCGGCTACGCGGTCACCCGCGAGTATTCCTCCGGCGTCATCGATCTCGCCTTCGATATCAGCCCGACGGCGGCGTCGCGGGCGGTGCGGGCGGCACGTGAGCAACGCGCGGAGGCCCGCTCGATCGCGCGGCTGCTGGCGCCGCGCTCGGTCGCCGTGATCGGCGCGTCCACCGATCCGCGCAAGATCGGGAACGCCGTGCTGGTCAACCTGCTGCGCTCGTTCGCCGGACCGGTGTATCCGGTCAATGCGGACTCGGTCGCCGTGCAGGGGGTGCGTGCCTATCCGAGCGTCACCGACATCCCCGACCCGGTCGACCTGGCGGTCGTGGCGGTGCCGGCCGCCAGCGTCGTCGACGTGATGAAGGCGTGCCGGTCGAAGGGCGTGCACGGACTGGTGGTGGTCACCGCCGGCTTCGCCGACGCGGGGGACGACGGCGCCGGCGCCCAGCGGCGGCTGGTGGGCCTGGCGCGCGCCGCCGGCATGCGCGTGCTCGGCCCGAACTGTCTGGGGCTGGTCAACACCGACCCCGACATCCGACTCAACGCGACCCTGGCACCGCTGGTGCCCACCGCCGGCCGGGTGGGGTTCTTCTGCCAGTCCGGCGCGCTGGGCATCGCCATCCTGGCCGACGCCGCCTCCCGGGGGCTGGGGCTGTCCTCGTTCGTGTCGGCCGGCAACCGGGCGGACGTGTCCGGCAACGACCTGCTGCAGTTCTGGCAGACCGACGAGCGCACCGAGGTCGTGCTGCTCTACCTGGAGTCGTTCGGCAATCCGCGCAAGTTCGCCAGGCTGGCCCGCACACTGGCGCGGACGAAGCCGGTCATCGCCGTCAAGTCCGGTCGGCACGCGCTGGTGCCGCGCGGGCTGAGCTTCAACGCCACCCCCATGTCGGACGTGGCCGTGGCGTCGCTGTTCGCCCAGTCCGGCGTCATCCGCACCGCCACCCTGTCCGAGGCGTTCGACGTGGCGTTGCTGCTCGCCTGCCAGCCGCTGCCGAGTGCCGGTCCGGTGGCGATCGTCGGGAACTCCACCGCGCTCGGCCTGCTGGCGTTCGACGCCTGTCTGGATGCGGGCCTGGCCGTGGCGCAGGGCGAACCGGTGGATCTCGGCGCGGACGTCGGACCGGCGGAGCTGGCGTCCGCCGTCGCCGGGGCGGCCCTGTCCGGGGTCGGGGCGGTGCTGGTGGTGTTCGTGCCGCCGGTCGCCACCGACGGCGCCGCCCATGCCGAGGCATTGCGCGCCGCGGTGTCCGGATCTCCCGTCCCGGTGCTGTCGACATTCCTTGCCGTGGAAGGGGTCCCGGAGCACTTGGCGGTGCCGGGGGACGGCGAGGCGGCCGGGCGCGGTTCGGTGCCGAGCTACCCGTCGCCGGAACGCGCGGTCGCGGCGCTGTCCGCCGCGGCCCGCTACGCCCAGTGGCTGGCCACCCCGGCCGGGACCGTGGCCGACCCCGACGGCGTCGACCCGGAGGCGGCGCGGGCGCTGATCGCGGCGATGCGGCCCGACGACGGCGAGCGGGTGATGACCGACCGGGAACTGACCGCGGTGCTGTCCTGCTACGGGATCGCCGTGACGGAGTTCGCGCTGGTGCGCGATCGGGACGAGGCGGTCGCCGCCGCCACCGACCTCGGGTACCCGGTGGTGCTCAAGGCCGTTGACGAGTCGTTGCGGCACCGCGAGGACCGCATCGGGGTGCGGCTGGACCTGACGAACGCGGCATCGGTGGCCGACGCGTACGACGAGCTCGCGCAGGCGACGGCACCGGAGGTGTACGTGCAGCGCGCCGTGCCGGGTAGCGCACGGGTCGTCTCCGCCGTGTTCAGCGTGACGGCCGACCCGTCATTCGGCGCGCTGGTGTCCTTCGGGCTCGGCGGCGTCGCCACGGAGCTGTTCGACGATCGCGCCTATCGCGCCGTGCCGCTGACCGACCGGGACGCGGCAGAGCTGATCGACGCGCCGCGCGCGGCTCCGCTGCTGGATGGCTATCGGGACACGATCGCGGTCGATCGGGGGCCGCTGGTGGATCTGGCACAGCGATTGTCGGCGCTGGCCGATGACCTGCCGGAGGTGCGGTCGCTGGTGCTCCGGCCGGTGCTGATCGGTCCGCACGGCTACGCGGTCACCGGAGTCACCGGGCGCGTGGGACCGCCACCGATGCGGCCGGACGAACGCCGCCGGCTGCGCTGACGTCGTTCGTCCGGGTGTTACACGGCGTATTCGCGGAGCACCTCGGAGCGGTCGTCCGAGCGCAGCTTGGCCATCGAGTCGCGTTCGATCTGCCGCACGCGCTCGCGCGAGATGCCGAACGCACGGCCGATCTCGTCCAACGTGCGCGGGCGTCCGTCGAGCAGCCCGTAGCGCATCCGCACCACGTCGCCCTCCCGCTCCTCCAGGGTGTCCAGCACGCGGTTGATGTCCGCATGCATGAACCCGGAGACGACGGCGGACTCGGCCGAGATCGACTCGGTGTCCTCGATGAAGTCGCCCAGCGGCGCCTCCTCGTCGGTACCCACCGGCATGTCCAGGCTGACCGGATCACGCGCGTGGTCGAACAGGTCGGTGATCTTGTCCGCCGGGATGCCGGACTCCTCCGAGAGCTCCTGGGTGGTGGCGTCCCGCCCGAGCTGCTGGTGCAGCTCGCGCTTGAGCCGGGAGAGCTTGTTGACCTGCTCCACCAAGTGCACGGGCAGTCGGATGGTGCGGGCCTGGTCCGCCATGCCGCGCGAGACGGCCTGCCGGATCCACCACGTGGCGTAGGTGGAGAACTTGAATCCCTTGGCGTAGTCGAACTTCTCCACGGCGCGGATCAGGCCCAGGTTGCCCTCCTGGATCAGGTCCAGCAGCGGCATGCCCCGCCCGCTGTAACGCTTGGCCAGCGAGACGACCAGTCGCAGGTTCGCGACCAGCAGGTGGTTGCGGGCCTGGTTGCCGTCGCGGACCACGGCCTTGAGGTCGGCGCGCCGACGCGGCGATATCCGCTTCTCCGTTTCCAGCTTGTGCTGGGCGAACACGCCCGCCTCGATGCGCTTGGCGAGTTCGACCTCCTGGGCGGCAGTCAGCAGCGCGGTGCGGCCGATGCCGTTGAGGTAGACGCGTACCAAGTCCGCCGACGGCCCCTGCGCATCGAGATCATCGATGTCCCGGGTGGTCGCAGGGGCGGTGGTCGCGGTCGTCGTGGAGGCGGACTTCTTCCGCTTGGCCAGTGCTGGGGAGGCTGTCATGGTGTGCTCCCTCCAATCACAGTTATCGTCCGGGCGGTTGTGCCCGTGAGACATCTGTTCAAACGCCTATGGTGGTCATTTCGTTCCCTAGACGCTCCGCACCTTGGTTTGGTTGCGTGTCCCGGGCGGGGCATCGCGATGCTCGTACGGTCCCCGTCGTTTCACTATCGACGCCGAGATGATGGACCTGATATGCCATGCATGCGAACTGCATGTGAGATCCGTTCCCGCTGGTACGGCCGGGTAAACCTATACGTCGACGATCACCGTGAACGGCCCGTCGTTCACGCTGGTCACGGCCATGCGCGCGCCGAACACCCCGGTCTCGACGTGCGCCCCGCGGGCGCGCAGCTCCTCCACCGTGGCGAGGATCAACGGCTCGGCCACGTCGCCGGGAGCGGCGTCCGTCCAGCTGGGGCGGCGCCCCTTGGTCGTCCTGCCGTACAAGGTGAATTGACTCACAACCAGCAGCGGGGCGCCGGTGGCGGCGCAGGATCGCTCGCCGTCGAGGATGCGCAGCTCGTGCAGCTTGGCCGCCATGGCGCGCGCCGTGTCGCCGGTATCGGAGTGCGTCACGCCGAGCAGCACCAGCAGGCCGGGGGCGTCGATCGCGCCGACCGTGTGGCCCGCCACGGTCACCGCCGCCGAGCTCACGCGCGTCACCACCGCCCGCATGGCGTCCGCACCCCCCGGCACCGCCATCGGCCCGGCAGGGCCCCGACCTCCGTCATACCGGTCCTCACTCGTCCACCGGGTGCAGCAGCCCGCGGGTGACCGCGGTCCGGACCAGCGGCAGCACCGCCTCGGCGAGCGCCCGGTCGTCCAACCCGTAGGCGGTGGCCAGCAGACCGATCTGCGTGTCCAGCGAGACCGCGCCGGTGCAGCCGGCCAGCAGCGCCCGCCCCCACTGGTCGAGTTGCACGCTCGCGCCGGGCCCGCCGGGCCGATGCAGCAGGTGCAGCACCGTCGTCCACCCCTGCGCGCCGGGCAGCGACCGCTCCTCCAGCAGGTCGCCGCCGGCCAGCGCGAACCGGGCGGCGAGCAGATCCGCGTCGGACCGACCGGCCAGCCACGCCCGGCGCGCCAGGAACGCCGCCACCTCCGGACCGGTGAGCTCGTCGCCGGGCGCGGTGAGCTCGTCGAAGACCACATCGGGCGTGCCGCCGTCCTCGCGCGCCGGCCGGCGCAGCGTGATCGTGCCCATGCCGATGCCGGTGATGCGTTCCCGCGCGAAGTACTCGAGCCAGTCCCCGGCCCGCTGCTCGGCGATGTCCGCGGACGTCTCGCCGGTATCGGCCAGCCAGAGCGACACGTACTCGGCCGGGTCGGCGACCTCGCGCTGCACGACCCAACCGTCGCAGCCGCTCTGCGCCACCCACTGCCCGACCTGCTGCCGCCAGTCGGTGTCGGGATGGATGGCCCAGTTGGCCAGCAGCTGGGCGGTGCCGCCGGGCCGCAGATGGTCGCGCACGCCGGTGACGAGGCGCCGACAGAGCTCGTCGCCGGACATCCCGGAGTCCCGATACTCGAATAGCTGCTCGCCGGCGGAGATCACGAACGGGGGGTTGGACACGATCAGGTCGAAGCGTTCCCCGGCGACCGGTTCGAACAACGATCCGCGCCGCAGGTCCCACTGCAGCCCGTTGAGTCGGGCCGTGGCGGCGGCCAGGGCGAGCGCGCGCGGATTCGTGTCCGTCGCGGTGATCGAGGCGGCGTGCGAGGAACAGTGCAGAGCCTGGATGCCGCACCCGGTGCCCAGATCCAGCACCCGCTCGACCGGCTCCCGGA
>CAZIIX010000035.1:0-11282 GCA_964539345.1 uncultured Actinomycetes bacterium
AGGGCCGGCTCAAGCAGCGCTCCTTCGAGACCCGCGAGGGCGAGAAGCGCACCGTGGTCGAGCTCGAGGTCGACGAGATCGGCCCGTCGCTCCGCTACGCCACGGCGAAGGTGAGCAAGGTGTCGCGGTCCGACTCCGGTTCCGGCGGTTTCGGATCCGGGCGGTCCAGCGGTGGTGGCGGCGGTGGCGGTGCGTCCGCCGACGACCCGTGGGGCAGCGCCCCGCAGGCCGGCTCCGGCTACTCGGACGAGCCCCCGTTCTAGCGATCGCCGGTTCGCCCACCCGGGAGACCTGGTGCCGCGAACCCGACGTCATACCCAGATCTTTTGTCTTTCAACCCATTTCGGAGAACCACTATGGCTAAGCCACCACCCCGCAAGATCAAGAAGAAGGCCTGCGCGTTCTGCAAGGAGAACGCCGAGGTCATCGATTACAAGGACACGAACCTGCTGCGCCGCTTCATCTCCGACCGCGGCAAGATCCGCGCTCGCCGAGTGACGGGCAACTGCACTCAGCACCAGCGGGACATTGCCACGGCGGTGAAGAACGCCCGCGAGGTCGCCCTCCTTCCGTACACGTCCACGGCTCGCTGACGGCTGCGGCTCACCACAGAAAAGGCGAGAACATGAAGCTCATTTTGACGACAGACGTTCCCGGACTGGGCGCTCCCGGCGAGGTCGTCGAGGTCCGTGACGGATACGGGCGCAACTACCTGGTGCCACAGGGCAAGGCGATCGTCGCCACCCGCGGTGCCGAGAAGCAGATCGCCACGATCAAGCGGGCCCGGGCGGCCCGGGAGATCCGCGGCATCGAGCACGCCAACGAGGTGCGCCAGGCGCTGGAGAAGCTGACCCTGGAGATCCCGGCGCGCACCACCGGCGACGGCAGCAAGCTGTTCGGCTCGGTGACGACGGTCGACATCGCCGACGCGGTCAAGGCCGCCGGCGGGCCGGTGCTCGACAAGCGCGCCATCGCCACCGAGGGGCACATCCGCACCACCGGCAAGCACCCGGTCAGCGTGACGCTGCACCCCGAGGTCACCGCGACCCTGACGATCAAGGTCGTCTCCGCGGTGTAGGTCCGGTGTGGAGGTCCGGTGCGGCCGACGACGAACGGCCCCGGGGCGTGCGTGCTATGACGCCGTCCCGGGGCCGAACGCTATCTACGACAAAACAGACGAATTGCGCGCTAGTGTCAAGGCTCGCTGGATACTGGTTGGGAACATCGTGTGAGCTGACCGAAAAACCCGTTCCGATGCTTCCGTTAACGACGAAACCTCGTGCAATATCGCCAATGTGACGATTCCAACTGACCCTCGATCACCCCGCCCCGCCCGCGACGCGGCCGGCCGTTCCGCAGGACGGCGCCTCTCCCGCTGGTCCGCCGTCGCCGTGACACTGCTGCTGGTACTCGGCTCCGGGCTGTTCCTCGGATCGGGCAGCGCCGCGGCCGCGGAGATCAGCACGGACTACCCCGTCGTCCAGGTCCAGGCCGGACAGTCCGTCAGCCTGGACCTGAACCTCACGGCGAAAGCGACCGAGCGCGTGGCACTGTCGGTCGACAAGGCCCCGGACGGGTGGAAGGCGGACCTCGAAGGCGGCGGCTTCACCATCGGCGGCGTCTACGTCGGGCCGGACAAGTCCCCGTCCGTCCAACTGCACGTGCAGGTGCCCGGCGACGCCAGCACCGGCACGTACCACGTGGTCGTCGCCGCCGACTTCCCCAGCGGCACCAAGAAGCTCGACATCGCACTGGACGTCGTCACCCAGGCCTCCGACGCGTTCGCCCTGACCAGCCAGTTCGACAAGCTGCAGGGCAGCACCAGCGACACGTTCGACTTCAGCCTCACCCTGAACAACAACACCGGCAAGAAGGCCACGTTCGGACTCACCGCCAAGGGTCCGCAGGGCTGGACCGTGACGGCGAGCCCGTCCAGCCAGAACAAGGCCTCGGCCGTCGAGATCGACGGCGGATCCAGCTCCGACGTCAGCGTCAGCGCCGATCCGCCGGACAGCGTCGAGGCCGGCACCTACCCGATCGAGGTGATCGCGCAGGGACAGGGGGTCACGCTGCAGAGCAAACTCTCCGTCGAGGTGATCGGAAGTGCGAAACTGACGCTGGCGACCGCGAACCAGGTGCTCAACGCCTCCGGCTCCGCGGGCGACACCACCGATGTGCACCTGACCGTCACCAACTCGGGAAACGCTGCGCTGGAAGGTGTCTCGCTGTCGTCGACGCCGCCGCAGGACTGGAAGGTCACGTTCGAGCCGTCCACCATCGACAGCATCGCGCCCGGCAAGGCGGCCGACGTCGTCGCACACATCCAGCCGTCCGGCGACGCGATCACCGGCGACTACCAGGTCACCCTGTCCGCCAAGAGCGACGCCTCCAACGGCAGCGTCGACATCCGCTACACGGTGGAGACCTCGAGCTGGTGGGGACTGATCGGCGTCGTCGTGATCGCCATCGTGATCGTCGGTCTGCTGTGGATGTTCCGCAGGTTCGGTCGCCGATGACCGGGTCAGAGCACGATCCCCAGGGTCCGCCGGACGCGCCGCCCGGGCCGAACGCTGCGGCGTCGACCGGGTCGACTGCTGCGCCGACCGCCGGGTCGACCGTCGCGGCGACCGCCGGGCCGACCGTCGCGGCGTCGGCCCCGCGAGGCAAGGCATCCCTGCGGCCTCGCCCGGCGATCCAGTGCCGCAACCTGACCAAGCAGTACGGATCGACCACCGCCGTGGGCGGGCTGACCCTGTCGGTCGACCGCGGCGAGATCTTCGGTCTGCTCGGGCCGAACGGCGCCGGCAAGACCACCACGATCCTGATGCTGCTCGGCCTCACCGAGCCGACCAGCGGCACCGTCCGGGTCCTCGGACTCGACCCGGCACGCGATGCGTTGGGCGTGAAGAGCAGGGTGGGGTATCTGCCCGATGCGGTCGGCTTCTACACCAGCATGACGGCCCGGCAGAACCTGCGGTACACCGCGCGCCTCAACGGATTGCGCGGCGCCGAGGCCGAGAGCCGCATCGACGATGTGCTCCACCTGGTCGGCCTGACGTCCCGCGCGAACGACCGCGTCGGCGCCTACTCGCGCGGCATGGGCCAGCGGCTGGGCATCGCCGACGCGCTGATCAAGAGGCCCGACGTGCTGATCCTGGACGAGCCGACCGTCGGCCTCGACCCGCGCGCCGCGGACCAGGTGCTCGAGACGATCTCCGGGCTGGCCAGCGACCAGAACGTGACGGTGCTGCTGTCCTCGCACCTGCTCACCCAGGTGCAGGCGGTGTGCCATCGCATCGGGATCTTCGTCCGCGGGTCACTCGTGGCCGCGGGCACCATCGACGACCTGGCGGCATCGCACGGCGGGCGCATCTCCATCGAGGTCGCCGTCCGCGGCGGCGACGCCGCGGAGGTCCTGCGGCGCATCCGCGGCGTGGTCGACGTGCAGCCCGAGTCCTTCGGTGGCGTTGCGGGCTACCTGGTGGGAGCGCAATCCGACGTGCGCCAAGAGATCTCCCGCGCCCTCGGCCAGGCGGGATTCGTGACGATCCACCTCCGGCAGCGCCCCGAGGAGCTCGGGCGGATCTACCGGCAGTACTTCAGCGAGGCGGACCATGACGCGGCCTGACACTCCGACCGCCGGGCCCGGTACGGGCAGCGCGGCGACGACCACGCCCCCACCCGGCACCGGAAGCGGCACCGGCTCGGGCACCGGCGCGGCGAGCGGCCCGGACCGGCCGCGCCGACCCCGACCGCTCCCCGCGCGGTGGCGGGTCATCGCCGGCAAGGAACTCGCCGACAACCTGTTGTCCATCAGGTTCTTCGTGCTCCTGGTGGTCCTCGGGCTGGTGGCCGTCGCGGCCGTCGCCACCGCCGCCGGCGCCATCCGGGACGCCGCGTCCGCGGCCAGCACGGTCCCGTCACCGTTCCTGCTGCTGTTCACCTCCTCGCCCGGCGACATCCCGTCGTTCGCGTCCCTGATCGGGTTCCTCGGACCGCTGGTCGGCATCACGTTCGCGTTCGACGCCATCAACAACGAGCGCTCGCAACGCACCCTCCCCCGGCTGGTGTCGCAGCCGGTGCACCGGGACGACATCATCAACGGCAAGTTCGCGGCCGGGCTGGGCGTGGTCGCCGTGACGCTGACCTGCGTGACCGCCATCGTGGCCGGCGTCGGGATCCTGCGGCTGGGTATCACCCCGTCCCCGGAGGACGTCGCCCGGCTGATCGTGTACCTGGTCCTGGCCGTCGTCTACATCGGGGTGTGGATGGCGTTCGCGCTGCTGTGCTCGGTGACGATGCGCCGCGCGGCCACCTCGGCGTTGGTGGCGCTCGGCGTGTGGCTGGTGCTGGCGCTGTTCGGGGTGTTCCTCGCCGGGCTGCTCGCCGACGTGATCGCGCCCGCCGGTGACAGCGCGACCGTCGCCGCCCAGATCCACCACGTGCGGGTCGAGCACAATATCGGGCTGATCTCGCCGCTGAACCTCTATCAGGAGGCCACCAGCGCGCTGCTCAACCCGGCGGTGCGGGCGACCGGCGTGGTGCTGGCCAGCCAGGCCGACCAGGCCGTGCCCGGCACGTTGCCGCTGGGCCAGAGCCTGCTGGTGGTGTGGCCGCAGATCGTGGCGCTCCTCGCCGCCTGCGTGGTCGTGTTCGGCATCGCCTACTTCGCCTTCCTGCGCCAGGAGGTGCGGGCCTGACGGTGCCGACGGTCAGCGCGAGGACGGTAGTGCCGTGATGCCGACGGCGCTGTGCTGCCCGCCACGTGCCGACCGGCCCTCCCGCCGCGTTACGGTGGAACGGTGCATGGCGAATACAAGGTTCCCGGCGGCAAACTGGTCGTCGTCGAACTCGATATCACCGACGGCCGACTCGGAAACGTGCACGTGTCGGGCGACTTCTTCCTCGAACCGGATTCGGCGCTGGAGACGATCGGCCGCGCGCTGACCGGCATGCCCGCCGACGCGACCGGGCCGCAGCTCGCCGCCGCCATCACCGCGGCGCTCGACCCGTCGGTGCAGTTCGTCGGATTCGACCCGGGCGCGGTGGGCATCGCGGTGCGCCGGGCCGTCGGCGCCGCCACCGGCTGGGACGACCACGTCTTCGACGTCATCGAACCGGTGACGCTGGATCCGGTGCTGCACGTCGCCCTGGACGAATACCTCTCCCGGGCGGTCGCGGCGGGCGACCGCGGGCCGCTGCTGCGCATCTGGGACTGGGACTCCTCCGTCGTGGTCATCGGATCGTTCCAATCGGTGCGCAACGAGGTGGACATGGACGCCGCCGACCGATACGGGGTCGGCGTGGTGCGCCGGATCTCCGGCGGCGGAGCGATGTTCATGGAGCCCGGCAACTGCATCACCTACTCGATGGTCGTCCCGTCCTCGCTCGTCGAAGGGCTGAGCTTCGAGCAGTCGTACTCGTTCCTGGACTCCTGGGTGCTCGCCGCGCTCCAGGAGCTCGGGCTGAATGCACGCTACGTGCCGCTCAACGACATCGCCTCGGACAAGGGCAAGATCGGCGGTGCGGCGCAGAAGCGGCTGATCGGCGGGGCCGTCCTGCACCACGCGACCATGGCCTACGACATCGACGCCGACAAGATGACGCAGGTGTTGCGCATCGGCCGGGAGAAGGTCTCGGACAAGGGGATCGCCAGCGCCAACAAGCGCGTCGACCCGATGCGGTCGCAGACCGGCATGGCGCGCGCGGACATCATCGCCGCCCTGCTGGACTCGTTCCGCCGCGGCCACCGCACCCGCGAATCCACCTACAGCGCCGAGGAACTCGCCGGGGCGCGGGAACTCGCCGACAGCAAGTTCCGGTCGCCCGAGTGGACGCACCGCGTGCCGTAGCGGCGCCCGGCGCCGCGCGGGAGTCGGACGGACGGGCGCAGGCCGATGCCCGTCGTCATGGGCCACGATTCGGCCAGGGCCGAGAAGGAAGGACACCGTCATGAGTGCGCGCCAGTTGCTGACCGACGATCTGCTCGCCACCATCCGCGAGCGGGCAGCCGCCAACGACCGCGAGAACCGGTTCCCGCACGAGGATGTCGCCGACCTCACGCGCATCGGTTACCTGACCGCGCTGGTGCCGGCCGAGCTCGGCGGCGCGGGGCTGACGCTGCAGGAGCTCGCGCACGAACAGGCGCGGCTCGCCGGGGCCTCCCCCGCCACCGCGCTCGCGGTCAACATGCACCACGTCTGGGTCGCGGTGGCACGACAGGTGCACGCCCGCGGCGACGACAGCGTCGACTTCATCCTGCGCGAAGTGCTGGACGGGGAGATCTACGCGTTCGGCATCTCCGAGCCGGGCAACGACCTGGTGCTGTTCGGGTCGCAGTCCGACGCCGAACCGGACATCGACGGCGGCTACTCCTTCACCGGCACCAAGATCTTCACGTCCGGCTCGCCGATGTGGACGCGGCTGGGCACGTTCGGCACCGACCGCACCGACCCCGACAATCCGATGAGCGTCTTCGGTTTCGTCACCCGCGACGGCGGCGGGGTGGAGATCAAGGACGACTGGGACACCCTCGGCATGCGCGCCTCGCAGTCCTGCACCACCGTGCTCTCCGGGGCGCACGCGCCGGCCGACCGCATCGCCTGCCGGATCACGCCCGGACCGACCATGCATCCGTTCGTGTTCGGCATCTTCTCCTCGTTCATCCTGCTCACCTCGTCGGTCTACCTCGGCGTGGCGCAGCGCGCGCTGGACCTGGCGGTGGCCGCGGCGCAGAAGCGGACCTCGGCCAAGAACGGCGGCCGCCCCTATGCGCAGGACCCGGACGCGCGCCGGCGCATCGCGCACATGGCGATCGATCTGGACGGGCTCACCCCGCAGCTCGACCGGGCCACCGCGGACATCGAGGCCGGGGTCGATCGCGGCCCGCTGTGGATGCCGCAGCTGTCGGCGATCAAGTACCGCGTGACGGACACCGTGCTGCGGGTGGTGGCCGACGCGATGAAGGCGGCCGGCGGCTCGTCGTACTTCACCCGCAACGAGCTCTCCCGGCTGTACCGGGACGCGCTGGCCGGGGTGTTCCACCCGACCAGCGAGGATTCCGTGCACGGCATGTGGGCCTCCGCCCTACTCGGCCCGCTGGAGTAGCCGCCCGCCGCGATGTTGACGGGACGCCGCGCCCCCTCTACCCTCCTGCACAGGCACTAGTTGTCAGACAACCGTGGCGTGGTGCGGGGTGAGCGCCGCGGGGCAGGAGTGGCCGGCGCCGCGGCGACCGGCCGGACACCGAGGCGTGAGGAGCACTGTGCGCACCATCGATTGGGTCAACGGGGCCATCGAGCTGATCGACCAGACGCGGTTGCCCGACGAGGTGACGGTGCTGCGCGTCACCGACCTGGACACCCTCATCGACGCCATCTCCCGGCTCGCCGTCCGCGGGGCGCCGGCGCTCGGCGTGGCCGGCGCGCTCGGCGTCGCGATGCTCGCCGCCCAGCACGACGCGCCGGCCGACGTCCGCCGTCATGCCGTGGCACTCCGCGCCGCACGACCGACCGCCGTCAACCTCGCCTGGGGTGTCGACCGCGCACTGGGCCGCCTCGACGACGGACCCGACGCGGTGCTCACCGAGGCGCTGGCGATCCGTGACGAGGATGTCGCCGCCTGCCGCGACATGGGCAACCTGGGCGCGGACCTCGTCCGTGAGCTCGTCCCGGACGGGCCGGTGCGCGTCATGACGATCTGCAACACCGGCGGGCTCGCCACCGTCGAACGCGGCACGGCCCTGGGCGTCATCCAAACCCTGTACGAGCGCGGCGATCTCGGCGAGGCGCTGGCGGCCGAGACCCGACCGCTGCTGCAGGGCGCCCGCCTGACCACCTGGGAACTGGCCCAGATGGGCGCGCCGTACCGGCTGTTCGTGGACGGCGCCGGACCGTCGATCCTCGCCCGCGGGCTGGCCGACGTGGTGCTCATCGGCGCCGACCGGATCGCGGCGAACGGCGACACCGCGAACAAGATCGGTTCCTACTCGCTCGCGCTCGGCGCGCAGCGGGCCGGGGTGCCGTTCATCGTGGTCGCCCCGGAGTCGACGGTGGACCTGGCAACGCCGTCCGGGGACGCGATCGAGATCGAGGACCGGGGCACCGACGAGGTCGTCTCGGTGCGCGGGCAGCACCTGGCCGCAGCCGGGACGAAGGCGGTCAACCCGGCGTTCGACGTCACGCCGCGCGATCTGATCACGGCCGTCGTCACCAATCGCAGGGTCGTGCGTCCGAGCCGTGGCGAGACCATGGAAGATATGTCATGACGACCGTGTCGCAACCGCGTGACCGCGCAGGTCACCCCGACAACCGATAGGAGAAGTGGCGATGAAGTGGATGACGACCTCCCGCCGGAGGGCGCGCACCCGCGCGCTGGCGGGGATCGCCGTGGTCG
This sequence comes from uncultured Actinomycetes bacterium, assembly GCA_964539345.1. Lineage (GTDB taxonomy): Bacteria > Actinomycetota > Actinomycetes > Mycobacteriales > Nakamurellaceae > Nakamurella. The sequence continues at coordinate 8,395 of CAZIIX010000035.1, forward strand.
CGGCCATGGGTCTCGCGGCATGCGGAAGCAGCGCCGACGACGGTGCCGCGTCCGACAACGGGTCCGGCACCAGCCAGTCGCAGGGGGCCGAGCCGTCCTCCGATGACGCAGGGGATTCGGGTGACGCCGGCACAGGTGATGACGCAGGCGATGACGCAGGCGATGCGGGGACCGACGGCTCCGACGGCGATGCGGGGGACGCCGGCGACGGCGGCGACTCCGACGCGGGCGATGCCGCCAAGGGCGACCACAGCTTCATCTACATCACCAACGACCCGATCGGCGTGAACGAGTTCCTCGGCCTGGGCAAGAAGGGCATCGAGGACGCCGCGAAGGAGTTCGGCGGCGAGTCCAAGACCTACGAGAGCACCGACGTCGCCAGCCAGCGGGCGAACATCGAGGCCGCCATCGACGAGGAGCCGGACGCGATCGTGCTGATCACGTTCGACTTCACCGACATGGCCAAGGAGTACTCGGAGCAGAACCCGGACCAGGAGTTCGTGCTCATCGACGACTGCCCCGCCGATCCGCCGTCGAACCTGCACTGCGCCGTGTTCCGCGAGCAGGAGGCCTCGTACCTCATCGGCCTGGAGGCGGGCATGCTGACCGAGAGCAAGAAGGTCGGGTCGGTGGTGTCGGTGGACATCCCGTTCCTGCACCGCTACTCGGACACCTACGCGCACGCCGCGCAGTCGGTCGACTCGTCGATCACCGACTCGCAGATCTTCATCGGCGGTGACAACCCGTTCGCCGACCCGGCCAAGGCCAAGGAGCAGGCGCTGACCCTGGCGTCGAAGGGCGTCGACCAGATCTTCGCCGTCGGCGCCGGCAGCAACGGCGGGGTGATGGACGCCGCCGCCGAGAAGGGCATCTTCGCCTACGGCGTGGACGTCAACCAGTGCGGCATGGCTCCCGGCCACGTGGTGGACAACACCATGAAGGCCGTGGACGTGCTGGTCGTCTCGGAGATCGGCAAGATCCTGGACGGCACCGCCGAATCCGTGTCCTCGTACGGCCTGAAGGAGGGTGGCATGGATGTCACCAGCCAGATGGACGGCGCCGAGGACTCCGGCTGCGTGGTCATGGACCACCCGGATGTGGTGGAGAAGGTGGCGCAGGCCAAGCAGGACATCATCGACGGCACGATCGAGATCCCGGACCCCGTCGCGGGCTGATCGCAATGTCCGGTATGACTGTGTTTTCGGGGTCGGACGTCGCCTGATGGCACACCCGGCACCCCCACCCTCTGGACTTGCCCGGCCTGGCCGGGCAAGTCCAGAGGGATACGCATTCGGGTCATTACGGCGAGAAAAAGCGCCATATTCCGGACATTGAAACCGACTGAGACGTAACGGAGCGGATGTGAGCCTGCAACTGGAACTGCGCGGCATCACGAAGCGCTTTCCGGGTGTGCTCGCCAACGACCACATCGACCTCGACGTCGAACACGGTGAGATCCACGCCCTGATGGGGGAGAACGGTGCCGGCAAGTCGACGCTGATGTCCATCCTGTTCGGCCTCTACCAACCCGATGACGGGGAGATCTGGTTGGGCGGCGAACGGCGACACTTCGCCTCGCCGCGGGACGCCATCGCCGCCGGTCTGGGGATGGTCTTCCAATCGTTCAAGCTGTTCCCGTCCCTGACGGTCGCCGAGAACGTGGTCTACGGCCAGGAGACGACCCGTGGCGGTCGGCTCGATCGGCGTGCGGCCGAACGGCGGGTCGCCGAGATCGCCCAACGCTACGGGCTGGCCATCGACCCGTCCGCGCGCGTCGACGAGCTTCCCGTCGGGGTGCTGCAGCGGGTCGAGATCGTCAAGGCGCTCTACCGCGAGGCGTCGGTGCTCATCCTGGACGAACCGACGGCGGTGCTCACCCCGCAGGAGGCCGACCGGCTGTTCGAGATCCTTCGGGCGCTGGCTCGGGACGGGCGCACCATCATCTTCATCACGCACAAGCTCAAGGAGGTCATGGCGATCTCGGACCGGGTCACCGTGCTGCGGGACGGCCGTGTCGTCGACCGGATGGTCACCGCGGAGACCACCCCGCAAGAGATCACCCGCGCCATGACGGGACGCGACGTCATCCTGGAACCGGCGGTGCCGGAGCGGGAACCGGGGGATCCGGTGCTCACCTGCTCCGGCCTCGTCATCGCGGGGGAGGACGGCCGTCGCGCGGTCGACGGGGTGGACCTGACCGTGCGCGCCGGCGAGATCGTGGGCATCGCGGGCGTGGCCGGCAACGGGCAGAGCGAGCTCGTCGAGGCGATCGCCGGGCTCCGCGAGATCACCGGCGGCACGATCACCCTGGCCGGCACGGACGTCACCCGCGCCTCGGTGGCCGCCCGGCGCGCCACCGGCCTGGCCTACATCCCCGAGGACCGGCACGCGGTCGGCACGGCAGGGCTGGCCGACACCACTGCCAACCTGTCGCTCGGACACCACCGGCGGCCGCCGATCCTGCGTCATGGTTTGCTGCAGCGCTCCGCCATGACGGCGCGCGCCCGGGAGTTGATCGACCGGTTCGCCATCAAGGTCGCCAGCCCTGCCACCCGGGTGGGCACCCTGTCCGGGGGCAACCTGCAGAAGGTCGTGGTGGCGCGGGAGATGAGCCACGACGCGCCGCTGCTGATCGCCGAGCAGCCCACCCGCGGTGTGGACATCGGCGCCATCGAGTTCATCCACGGCGAGATCACCGCCTGCCGGGACCGCGGCGGGGCGGTGCTGCTGGTGTCCGCCGAACTGTCCGAGATCATGGGCCTGGCCACCCGGATCCTGGTGATGTTCGAGGGCCGGGTGATCGCCGAGATCGACGGTGCCGACGCCGACGAGGCCACACTGGGCATGCTGATGGCCGGCGCCAGCGTCGACGAGGCGACGACCGGCAC
>CAZIIX010000035.1:11382-12648 GCA_964539345.1 uncultured Actinomycetes bacterium
GACGAGGCGACGACCGGCACCGCCCGCGACGAGGCGACCGCGCACGCCGCTTCCGACGAGGTGGTGGCCGGTGACCACTGAGACCGCCCCACCCGGCCCGGTCGCTCCCGGGCCCGCCACCGATCCGACCGGCGGCGCGCCCGACCGGGACGCCCCGGCCTGGAAGCGGGCCGCCGCCTGGCTGGCCGGCCCGGTGCCCATCTCCATCGTGGCCGCACTGGTGATCGGCGGCATCGCGATCGCCATCGCCGGGATCAACCCGCTGACCGCCTACCCCTCCATGATGGAGGGCTCGCTCACCGGCCGGGGCCTGGTCAACACGGTCGAGCGCGCCACCCCGATCATCGGCATGGCCATGGCGCTGGCGATCGCGTTCCGCGCCGGCGTCTTCAACCTCGGCGGCGAGGGGCAGATGGTGCTCGGCGGCCTCGCCGGGACGCTGGTCGCGTTGTACCTGCCCGGCCCCGGACCCCTCGTCATCGTCGCCTCCTGCCTCGCGGCGGTCGGCGCGGGGGCGCTGTGGGGGGCGCTGTCGGCCGTGCTGGAGACGGGCATGGGCGTGCCGATCCTGATCAGCAGCCTGCTGCTCAACTACGTCGCCCGCTACTTCAGCAGCTACCTGGTGCGATTCCCGCTGAAGGAGGAGGGGTCGAGCATGGTGGCCACCCCGCAGATCCCGGACGGCACCCGCATCCCGGCGCTCATCCCCGCGCGGTCCGGGCTCGGCGAGTCCCTGCACGACTCGCTCGGCAAGGACAACCTCATCGTCCTGATCACCCGCGGCGCCAACTACTCCGTCATCGTGGTGCTGGCCATCGTGGTGTTGACGATCTTCGTGAACCGGCGCACCCCAGGCGGTTTCGAGGCCGGCCTCGCCGGTCAGAACCTGAGGTTCGCGCGATACGGCGGGGTGCGCACCAAGGCGCTGGTCGTGCGCACCATGATGATCAGCGGCGGCATCAGCGGGCTGGTCGGCGTGATGCTGGTGCTGGGCAGCAACTATCGGCTCATCGACGGGGCGCTGGTCGGCACCAACTACGCCTGGACCGGCCTGCTGGTCGCGCTGCTCGCCGCGAACCGGCCGATCGGGGTGCTCGTCGCCGGGACGTTCTTCGCCGCGCTCGTCGTCGGCGGCGAGGCCATGCAACGCTCCGACGGGGTGTCCTCGCAGATCTCCCAGGTGATCCAGGCCGCCGTCATCATCCTGATCGTCGTGCAGCTGACGCTGCCCCGGTGGAGGCGGCGACGGCGCGGCGAGGCGACCGG
>CAZIIX010000035.1:12748-14276 GCA_964539345.1 uncultured Actinomycetes bacterium
GGCGGCGGACGACGAGGTGGGCAAGGTCTGATGGACTGGTCCGGATTGATCGACGGCGAGCTCTTCGCCTCGGTGGTGCGCGCCCTGATCCCGGTGCTGCTCGCGGCGCTCGGCGGGCTGATCTGCGAACGCGCCGGCGTGTTCAACATCGCCCTCGAGGGCCTGATGCTGATCGGCTGCTTCGCGGCGGTCGCCGGCGCCTACGCCACCGGCAGCGGCTACCTCGGCGTGCTGATCGCGGTCGCCTCCTCCGTCGCCGTCGCCGCCGTGCTCGCCTACGGGTCGGTCACGCGCCGGGCCGATCCGATCGTGCTCGGCGTGGCGCTGAACATCTTCGGGGTCGGCGTCACCGGTTTCCTGCTGGTGGCGTTCTTCGACGTGCGCGGCGTGTTCCAGATCGACAAGTCGCTGGGCATCCCCACCCTGCGCATCCCCGGCCTGGCCTCGATCCCCGGGCTCGGACCGGTGCTGTTCAACCTGACGTTCCTCGGCTACCTCGCGCTGATCCTGGTGCTGGTCACCCAACTGGTGATGTTCCGGTTCCCGCTCGGCCTGCGGTTGCGGGGGGTGGGCGAAAGACCGGCGGCGGCCTCGACTCTCGGCGTCAGCCCGGCCAAGTACCGCTACGGCGCCGTGCTGCTCTCCGGGGTGCTGTGCGGACTGGCCGGCGCGCAACTGGCGCTGGGCAACGTGGTGCAGTTCTCCGAGAACATGTCGGCCGGGCGGGGTTGGATCGCGGTGGTCGCGGTGATGCTCGGCCGCGCCCATCCGGTGGCCACGTTCGGCGCCTGCGTGCTGTTCGGCTTCGCCGAGGCGTTCGGATTCCGGTTGCAGGGCAACGGATTGCCCGTGCAGATCACCGAGGCCGCCCCGTACGTGGTGACGCTGATCGCCCTGATCGTCGCCCGCAAGTACTTCAAGCGGGGTATCGTCTCGGCGGCGGTGGACTAGGTCGGGCGGCCGCGCGATGAATCCGTATGACGATCCGCACCCCGCCGGCGCGGCCGCCGTGATCGCGGAGCTGGGCCTGGTTCCGTTGCCGGACGAGGGCGGGATGTACCGGCAGACGCACCTGGACGAGCACTCGTCGGCGATCTACTACCTGCTGGCGGGCGACGACTTCTCCGCGCTGCACCTGCTGGACGGCGTGGAGGTCTACCACTTCTACGCCGGCAGCCCCGCCCGGCTGCTGCTGCTCGGCCCGGACGGGTCGGTCGCGGAGCCGGTGCTCGGGCCGGACCTCGCCGCCGGGCAGCGCCCGCAACTCGTGGTGCCGGCGGGGGTGTGGCAGGGCTCGTCATCGCTGGGGGAGTGGACGCTGCTCGGCACCACGATGGCGCCGCCCTACCATGACGACGGATTCGTGCTCGGCGACCGTGCCGCGTTGCAGCAGCAGTATCAGGACGCCGCCGAGCGCATCGCCTCGCTCACCCGCGGCTGAGGTCCGGCGGCTGCGACCCGCGGCTGAGGCCCGCCCTCCGGCTACCCGCAGCTGATGTCCGGCCGCGCGACGTGTGCCGACCGGCCC
>CAZIIX010000035.1:14376-15633 GCA_964539345.1 uncultured Actinomycetes bacterium
CGACGTGTGCCGACCGGCCCGCCCGGGTATGCGGATCCCAGGGGGCGCGTTCACCGCCGATCCTCGACCGATGCGGCGATTCCTCACATGCACCGCCCATCGGCGGGCGCTAGCAAGGGGAGCGCGGTGCACACGGAAGGGCAACCATCGATGACGACGCGTTCGACGACCACGGTCGACGCGGCCAGTCACGCACCCGCCGGCCGCCGCGCGTTCCGCGCCGATATCCAGGGGCTGCGCGCGGTCGCGGTGCTGCTGGTGGTGATCTATCACATCTGGCCGTCCCGACTGCCGGGCGGCTATGTCGGCGTCGACGTGTTCTTCGTGATCTCCGGCTACCTCATGACGCAGATGCTGCTGCGCAAGCCGCCCCGCACCCGCGCCGACTTCGCGGACTTCTGGGCCCGCCGCATCCGGCGGCTCATCCCGGCCGCGCTGTTCGTCACAGCCACCACCATGGTCGGCACGATCCTGCTTGCGCCGGTGACGATCTGGGCGACGGTGGCCAAGCAGGTCATCGCGTGCACGTTCTACGTGCAGAACTGGCTGCTCGCCGAGACGAGCGTGGACTACCTCGCGCAGGACAACGCCCCCAGCCCGCTGCTGCATTACTGGTCGCTGTCGGTGGAGGAGCAGTTCTACCTGCTCTGGCCGATCCTGATCGGGCTGGCGGCCTGGGCCGCGCGCCGGCTGCTGGGCCGATCGGAGCGCTGGATCGCCGGGGTGGTCGTCGCCGTCTTCGTCATCTCGCTGGCGGTGTCCTACTGGTACACCGGCACCCATCCCGCCGAGGCCTATTTCGTCACGCCGACGCGCATGTGGGAGCTCGCCCTGGGCGGCATCGTGGCGGTCGCACCCGCTGCGCCGCGTCTGCGCGGGCACCGCTGGCAGCTGCTCCTCCCGTGGGCGGGGATCGTCGCCGTCGTCATCACCGGGTTCGTCTATGACGCGGCCACCCCGTTCCCCGGCCTGGCCGCGCTGTTGCCGACGGTCGGTGCGGCGCTGGTCATCTGGAGCGAGCCGCCGGACCGGTCCGTGCTCGGCCGGGTGCTGGGGCTACGGCCGGTGCAGTTCGTCGGGGACACGTCATATTCGGTCTATCTGTGGCATTGGCCGCTGCTGGTGCTGTTGCCGTATGTCAGCGGCACGCTGGGGATGCTGGACAAGGTCGCCGTGCTGGCCGGATCGATCGTGCTCGCCGGGATCACCAAGGTGTTGCTGGAGGACCCGATCCGCCGGCTGCGGTCGCCGCGGGCG
>CAZIIX010000036.1:0-15607 GCA_964539345.1 uncultured Actinomycetes bacterium
CCAGCACCAAGAAGTTCGACCAGATCAGTTCCTGCGGCGACGTGTCATAGAGGCGGTTTCGGGCCCGGCCAGCCCCGGCCGGGCCCGGGACCCCTGTCCGCGATCGGTGACGTTGCGCACCGACGGGGAATCGCGGGGACGGGGCGCTTCACGGTTACGAAAGGACTTCCATGGCAGCGTCTGACGCCATCTTGCGGCTCGACGGCGTGTCGAAGAGCTTCGGGGGCGTACACGCAGTGCGCGACGTGAGCATCGCGCTCCAGCCGGGCGAGCGGGTCAGCATGATCGGCGCCAACGGAGCGGGCAAGTCGACGCTGTTCAACCTGATCGCGGGCGTTTTCCCGGTGACCAAGGGCCGGATCCAGCTGTTCGGAGCCGACATGACGCGCGCGTCGGTGAGCGAACGCGCCCGCCGCGGCCTAGCACGGACGTTCCAGACATCCCGGCTCTTCGACAACCTCACGGCGGCCGTGAATGTGTTCGTGGCTCTCGGCGGAACCCGCTTCCCCGGAGCATCGCTCCGCAGCGCGCGCGGCCGGGCGGACCAATGGGGCGAGGTCGAGAAGCTGCTGGACCGAGTGGGGCTGTCGGCGGAGGCGACCGCGCTCGCCGGGGACCTGTCGCACGGGGAACAGCGTCAGCTCGAACTCGCCATGGCACTGGCGTCCGACCCGAAACTATTGATCCTCGACGAGCCGGCCGCCGGATTCTCGCCCGCGGAGCGTCAACTGCTATTGACCTTGCTCAGCGACGTCCCCGAGCACATCACGCTGTTGCTCATCGAACACGACATGGACATCGCCCTCGCGGTGGCGTCACGCGTCATCGTCATGCATGACGGCGCCAAGTTGCTGGAAGGGACGCCGGCAGACATTCGGGCGAGCGAGCGGGTCCGTGAGATCTACCTGGGAGGTGCCCGTGAGTCAGCAAGCTGAGACCATCGCTCCCCGGAAAGCCCAGCAGGCTGGGTTGCAGGTGCGCGATCTCAATGTCTCGTACGGCCGCGTCCATGTGCTGCAGGACGTCTCGTTCGACATGGGCAACGAATCGCTTGGCATTCTGGGACGCAACGGCATGGGCAAGACGACCCTGGTCAACGCGATCATGGGCTTCATCCCGGCGCACCCCGGCAGCAGCGTCACCTTCGACGGCCGACAGATCCTGCGCCAACGCGCCTATCGCATCAATCGGAGTGGAATCGCCTACGTGCCACAGGGCCGACGGATCTTCCCGTCCCTGAGCGTGCACGAGCACCTGGCGATGATCACGCCAGTACCGCACGGGCGCTGGGACGTGGGCTCCGTCTACGACCTGTTCCCGCGCCTGGCGGAGCGGCGTAAGAGCGGCGGCGGTGACCTGTCCGGCGGCGAGCAGCAAATGCTCGCGATCGCTAGAGCACTGCTATCGAATCCCCGGCTGATCATCATGGACGAACCGTCCGAAGGGTTGGCGCCCGCCATCGTCGACCACCTCGCGGAAGTGTTTCGCGCCCTCGTCGGCGAAGGACAGTCCGTCCTGCTGGTCGAGCAGAATCTCAGATTCGCCATCGACCTCTGCGAACGTGTCCTGCTCATGGTCAATGGACGCATTGCAGCAGACGTGTCGAGTGCCGAACTCAAGGCAGACACCCAGATGCAGCAGAAGTACCTGGGGGTGTCCTAATTGCGCCACAACCAGCACGTCATGGCAGCCACTGGCGGCCGCCGCGCCTTCAGTCGTCACGTCCCTGGTCATCCCTTGTCAACAGCGGTGATTCAGGAGCCGACGAGCGCTGGCGGACGGTTGACAGACCCCCGCCGGCTGGATAGTGTCCAGACATGTATACAGATCGGAATACATGATGATGCGAACCGACGAGCCAACGGCATCGAAGCCCACGAGGAGCATGTGTGAGTAGCCTGTCAGCGGCCGAAGGAGTCAGCGGTCAGCAGTTTCTGCACGGCCAGATCGCCCGGGAACTGGCCACCATAGTCGGCCCGGATCACGTCAGCATCGATCCGAACCACCTCCAGCAGCAGGCGAGCGACTGGTCGTGGATGTCCCGGTACCTCCAGATGCGCGATCTGCCGCAACCGGCAGCCGATTTCGCTGTTCGTCCCCGCAACACCGCGGAGGTCGAGCGGATCGTCCGGCTGGCGTCCGACTATCGCATTCCGATCGTGCCGAGAGGGGGCGGCACCGGCACCCAGTCCGGCACGTTCGCTCCGTACGGCGGCATCAGCCTCGACTTGAGCCGCATGAACGACGTCATCGAGGTCGATGAGGCGAGTCTGGTGGCGACCGTGCAGGCCGGCGTCGACGGGCCCACCCTGGAGAAGGTCCTCAACGAGCGCGGCCTGACTCTCGCGCATTACCCCGGCTCCTACCACATGGGGGCGACCGTGGGCGGTTTTATCTCAGCACGTGGATCAGGGGTGGTATCTACCAAATACGGCAAAGCCGAGGACCAGGTCCTGCAGGTCAAGGCCGTTGTGGCTCCGGGCATGACGATCGACACCCTGTCGGTGCCGTCGCACGCCGCCGGGCCGGACCTGCTGCAGGTCTTCGTCGGCGCCGAGGGGACCTTGGGCGTCATCTGCGAAGCCGCCATGCGTGTCGACCCGCTGCCGGAGACGCGCGAGTTCCTGTCCTTTAGCTTCCCGGACATCTTTGCCGGAATTGAGGCCGGACGTTTGATCATGACCAATCGACTGCGGCCCGCGGTGATTCGGCTGTATGACGAGGCCGATAGCCGCAAGTTGCAGGACTGGGTGGGGACGCCATTCACCGGGACGCTCATGGTCGTCATGTGCGACGGCAAGGAAGAACTCGTCGCGGCTGAGGCTCGCGCTCTGACCGAACTCGTGCAGCAGGCGGGTGGCACCTCCCTCGGGCCGCAGGTCGGGAAGACCTGGTGGGACGGCAAGTACGAGCCGTACGCCAAGGGCAAGCTTCCGCAGCCGCCGCTGCTGTACGGGACGATCGATACTGTCGCCCGGTTCTCGGCACTGCCCGAGATCTACCGGCGCCGCAAGGAAGCCATCGAAGAGGGCTTCGCCGAATACGGCGCTCGCTATACCGCGCACCTATCGCATTGGTACGAGTGGGGAGCGATGATCTATGACCGCTTCTATGTCGACGAACCGCCCGAAGACCCCGCGGAGGCTATGGCCCTGCACGATCGACTGTGGGATGTCGGTGTCGGTATCGCGCTGGACCACGGCGGCACGATCAATGACCACCACGGCGTCGGGCTGAAGCTGGGGCGGTTCATGAGGCCGCAGTATGGCGCCGGATTCGAGTTGCTGCGGTCACTGAAGAACGCATGGGATCCGGACGGAATCATGAACCCGGGCAAATTGGGTTTCCCACCGCCTCGTTAGGGCCGGCGGACGGGCGCGGCTCCCCGGCCGCCGTCATGCCGCCGGCGACGGTGAGACATCGCAGGCAAGACCACACAAGCAGACAGATCAAGGATCACGGAATGGGGAAACCGGCAGGCCGGCCGAAGGCCTGCCCGATGGGAGGAGTATCAGATGCATTTGTCCATGCACAACTGGATGCGTGCCGAGCCGATCGAGACCACGATCGCTCGTCTCGCCAAGTACGGCTACAAGAGCATCGAGATCAGCGGCGAGCCGGAACAGTACGACGCGAAACATGTTCGCGGACTACTGGACCACTATGGCCTCGACTGTTGGGGCGCCGTGACCTTGATGGTCGACAAGCGCGACATGCAAAGCGCCGATGAGGCCAAGCGCGCGGCCAGCGTGCAGTATGTCAAGGACTGCATCCAGCTTGTCCACGACCTCAACGGGCAGATCCTGACCCTGGTGCCCGGCACTGTCGGCAAGATCGTTCCGGACTCCACACCCGAAGAGGAGTGGCAGTGGCTCGTCGACGGTGTCAAGGAGATCTACGAGGTCGCCGAGGCCAAGGGGGTGCGGGTCGGTATCGAGCCGCTGAACCGATTCGAGGCATATTTGATCAACCGCGCCGAGCAGGCCCTGGCGCTGTGCGACGCCGTCGGACCGAACCTCGGCGTGGTACTGGACGCCTTCCACATCAACATCGAAGAGGCCGACCTGTATGCCGCGATCCGGCTGGTCGGCGACAAGCTGGTCGACTTCCACGTGGCGGAGAACAACCGGATGCCGGCCGGGTACGGCGACTACGACTGGAAGAAGATCGTCTCCACTCTGCGGGAGATCGGCTATGACGGGGCCCTGACCGCGGAGTTCGTCGCACCGATCGACCGCACTCCGGCCAACAAGTACCCGAATGCGCTGGAGACGAACTTCGAGGGACTCGAGATCGATCCCGACCAGCTCAAGTTCATCATCGATCACGGGTCGAATGTGCTCACCGAAGAGTTCTACGACTGGCTGGTCAAGGTCAACGGAGAGACCCTACTTCCGCTGATCTGACGACAGCCGAGTATGCGACGAGATGGGTGACGAGCCGGAGGAGGGCGCATGGGATCCGTGTTGATTGTCGCAACCCTCGACACGAAGGGCCCCGAGGTCGCGTACCTCCGTGACCGGGTGCAGGATCTCGGCCACGCCACCCTCGTCATCGATTCCGGGATCCTCGGCGAACCGGTCGGCATCGTCCCGGACATCTCCCACGCGGAGGTCGCCGAACGGGGCGGGATGTCCCTGATCCAGGTTCAACAGGCGGGTTCACGGGGTCGCGCAGTCGCGATGATGCGCGACCTCGTGACCCGGCTCGTCACCGACCTCTTCGCCGAGGGGCGCATTGACGGCGGCATCAGCGTTGGCGGGGTCGGCTCCGTCATCGGTGCCGCGGCCATCCAGGCGCTTCCCGTGGGAGTCCCGAAGATCGTGGTAGCACCGACGGCGTCCGGTCGCCACGAGTTCGGCCCCTACGTCGGTACCAAGGACGTCACCGTGGTCCACTCGGTCGTCGACATCCTCGGGCTGAACCCAGTCTCGATGACGGTCTTCGACAATGTTGCCGCGGCGATGGCCGGAATGTTGGCCCACGGGCATCGGCTGCCGCCACCCGGACCGGGCCGGAAGTATGTCGGCGCGACCATGCTCGGTAACACGACTACCGCCGTCGGCGCAGTGAAGAAGCGGCTGGCCGAGCAGGGCTACGAGACCGTCGTGTTCCATTCCAGCGGCGTGGGCGGACCCTCGATGGAAGACCTTGCGGAGGCGGGTCAGTTCGTCGGGGTCGTGGACTACACGACGAACGAGATCACCGACCAGCTGACCAACGGCATCCATGACGGCGGCCCGGAACGGCTACGCCGGATCGGCCGGCTCGGACTGCCGCAGGTGGTCTTGCCCGGCTGCATCGACTTCTCGGTCTTCACACCCGCGACCATCCCGGAACGGTTGCGCGATCGGAACATCTACGACCACAACCCGGAATACTCCTTGGTGCAAATGACCCATGCCGAGAAGGCCCGGCTCGGGCAGATCTTTGCGGAACGGCTCAACGAAGCGACCGGACCGGTGCACATCATCATGCCCATGGGCGGGCTATCGATCCCGTCGGTTCCCGACGGTCCGTTCTGGGATCCGGAGGGGGACGCCAACTTCCTATCGGCGGTCCGCGAGCGATTGCGCCCCGACATTCCCATCGAGACGACAGACCACCACATCAATGATCCCGAGCTCGGCGAGTTGGCCGCAGACCGGTTCATATCCATTTCGAGCAGGAGGAACGATGGCTAGCCGAGTCGAACGAAAAGTCGCGAGGCTCACCGACAACGATGATGACTTCCGGGCGAAGTTTCGCAGCTGGAACCATGCCTACCTATCGTACGTCGATATCCAGGAGTACCTGAAGGCGAAGGACGTCATTCTGGTGCCGATGGCCAGCACCGAGCAGCACGGCCCACATCTTCCGCTCTACACCGACACCATCACCGCGGTGGAGATCTCCGAGCGGATCTCGGAAGCCATCGGTGTGCTGCACACACCGCCGCTCTGGGCGGGGTATTCGCCGCAGCACATGTACCGCCCCGGCGAGGGTCGCGGCACCGTGACGTTGCGGTCCAGCACACTGCTGAACCTTATGTATGATGTAGCGCGCAGCTTGATCCACCATGGGTTCAACCGGGTGATCTTCATCAATGGGCATGGGTCCAATGTCAAGGTGGTCGACCCCGTCCTGCGAAAGCTGCGCTACGAAACCGGTGCACTCATTTCTTTCGTGAAACCGTATATGGAGCGCTACACCGGCATTCTGGAAGGACTGATGGAAAACCCGCCGGAGGAGACCCCGGGCTGGCACTCGAGCGAGTTGGAGACCAGCCAGGACCTGGCCTGGAATCCTGATCTCGTGCGGATGGAGCGCGCCGTCGACACGCGCGCCCACACACCGGAATTCCTGCCGGACGCGTTCCGAAAGGACGATGGGATGCCGGACACCGATTTCGAGGGTTACCAGTATTTCACGTTCCCAATGGATCACCACGAATTCGTCGAGAATGGCATTATCGGCAATCCGCTGCGCGCCACCGCCGAGAAGGGCGAGGAAGCCTTCCGGCGCCTGAGCGAACATGTGGCGCGGGGCATCTTGGAATTGATGCGCGCGCCGGTATCGGTCCACACTCGGGAGTTCGTGGATCGCACCCTGTAAGGGGTGCCGCAACCGAGCAATGAAGGGCTAGCAGTGGTCGTCATGGATGGATCGAGTTCGCGAGTTGACCTTGCCTATGACTGGCTGCTCGACCGCATTTCGACCTTTCGACTCCCGCCGGGCGCTCCGCTGACGGAGACGAAGGTCGCCGATCAGCTCGGGGTGAGCCGCACGCCGGTGCGGGCGGCGCTGCAACGTTTGGAGAAGGAGGGCCTGGTCCGGCAATCGGACACTGCTCGGTTCGTGGTATCGCAGATCACCCCGCAGGAGGTCAACGATGCGTGCGACATGTTGGAGGCGCTGGACTCCTACATCTTCCGCAAGGCCGCGGCCGTGATGACCGAGGAGCAGGCGCTGCGGCTGCGGCAGCATGCTGACGATCTGGTGGCGGCGGCCGCCAAGGGGGACCGCGTGGCGTGGCAAGAGGCCGACACCGGTTTCCATCGCGACCTCAACACCACTGCCGGCAATGAGCTGATGGCCAGCACGCTGAAGGAGACCCGGCGGCGAATTCAACGGTTCTGGTTGCGGGTCGCGTCGGTCGACGACCGGCTGGCGGCCTGCTCCCGGGAGCACCAGGTGCTCGCCGAAGCCATCATCAGCCGTGACGAGGAGGCAATCAACACGGGCGTCACCCAACACATCACCCACATGCGGACCAGCATCCTGACGATGCTGTCCGGCGTGTCCTTGCTGTTCGGGCAGGACTCCGCCTAGCGGGCTGCGCGCACCAGACGGTTCCCGCCGCGCGGCTCCCATCGGTGACCTGACCCGGTCGAAAATCCATGGAGGTCGGAACAATGGCGAAGGAATCTCTTGGCGTGGCCATGATCGGCTACTCGTTCATGGGCCGGGCCCATGCCCGGGCCTGGCGGGAGGTGTCGCGCTTCTTCGATCTGGCCCGGACCCCCGAACTACGGGTGCTGGCCGGTCGCGATCCAGCCGGAGTACAGGCGGCAGCGCCGACGCTCGGGTTCGCGGACACCACCGTCGATTGGCGCAGCCTGCTACACCGCGACGACATCGACGTCATCGACATCTGTACGCCGGGCGACTCGCACGCCGAGATCGCGATCGCGGCCCTGGATGCCGGCAAGCACGTGCTGTGCGAGAAGCCGCTGGCGAATACGGTCGACGAAGCCGAGGCGATGGCCGCCGCAGCCAGTGCCGCCGCCGCGCGAGGCGTCCGGGCCATGGTGGGATTCAACTACCGAAGGATTCCGGCGACCCGTCTGGCACGCGACATGATTGCCGCCGGTCGGCTCGGGGAGATTCGCCACGTGCGCGCTCGGTACCTGCAGGACTTCATCGTCGATCCGAACTTTCCGCTGATCTGGCGATTGCAGAAGGAGAAGGCAGGCTCGGGCGCGCTCGGCGATCTCGGAGCGCACGTCATCGACCTGGCACAGTTCATGACATCCGACTCCATCACCGGGGTCACCGCCCTCACCGAGACGTTCATCAAGGAGCGGCCGATCGTCGACGGAGGAGCCACCGGCGGCCTGGATGCCGTTGGCGGCGCCGACCGAGGAACCGTGACCGTTGACGACGCGGCCCTGTTCCTCGCCCGCTTCGGCTCGGGGGCGATCGGCACCTTCGAGGCGACCCGTTTCGCCACCGGCCGCAAGAACGCACTGCACATCGAGATCAACGGGTCCAAGGGAAGCATCGTGTTCGATCTCGAATCCCTGAACGAACTGTGGTACTACGACGCCTCCGACGAGGCGAGCACGGCGGGCTTCCGACGCGTCCTGGTCACCGAGGGCGACCACCCCTACGTTCACGCATGGTGGCCACCCGGGCACGTGCTGGGCTGGGAGCACTCTTTCGTGCATGAGATCTATGACTTCGTACGCGCCATCGACGCGGACGATCAGGATCTTCATCCCAGTTTCCAGGACGGGCTGCAGACACAGTATGTGCTGCATGCGGTCGAAACGAGTGCGCTGAACGGCTCGTCGTGGCGCGCGGTTCCGTCGTCATAGCAACATTCACTCTCGCTCCCGCCGCGCGGACATGGCGGGCAGCACTAGAAAGGTAGGAGATTCACGGTGGCACGACCAATCACGCTGTTCACGGGACAGTGGGCAGACCTTCCGTTCGAGGAAGTGGCCCGGCTTGCTTCGGGTTGGGGCTACGACGGGCTGGAGATCGCTTGTTGGGGCGATCATCTCGACGTGTGGCGAGCGGCGGAGGACGACGCCTACCTACAGTCGCGGCGGGACATCCTGGATAAGTACGGGCTGAAAGTCTGGGCCATCTCGAACCATCTCAAGGGTCAGGCGGTCTGTGACGATCCGATCGACGAGCGGCACAAGGCGATCCTGCCACCGCAGGTCTGGGGTGACGGAGATCCGGAGGGCGTTCGCCAACGCGCGGCGGAGGAGATGAGACTCACGGCGCGGGTCGCGGCGAAGCTTGGCGTGAAGACGGTGGTCGGGTTCACCGGGTCGGCGATCTGGAAGTACGTGGCGATGTTCCCGCCGGTGTCGGAGGAACTGATCGAACGCGGCTACCAGGACTTCGCTGACCGATGGAATCCGATCCTGGATGTGTTCGACGAGGTCGGTGTGCGCTTCGCGCACGAGGTGCATCCGAGTGAGATCGCCTATGACTACTGGACCACGGTGCGCACGCTCGAGGCCATCGGGCACCGCGAGGCCTTCGGCCTGAACTGGGACCCGAGCCATTTCGTGTGGCAGGACCTCAACCCGGTCGATTTCATGTGGGACTTCAAGGACCGCATCTACCATGTGGACTGCAAGGACGCCAAGCGCCGGATCGGTAACGGCCGCAACGGCCGGCTCGGTTCGCACCTGCCATGGGCCGACCCGCGGCGCGGCTGGGACTTCGTCTCAACCGGGCACGGCGATGTGCCGTGGGAGGACGCGTTCCGAATGATGAATACCATCGGCTACGACGGCCCGATCTCGATCGAGTGGGAAGATGCCGGCATGGACCGGCTGGTCGGTGCACCGGAGGCACTCGAGTTCGTCAAGCGACTGGCCTTCGATGCCCCGGACGCAGCGTTCGACTCCGCGTTCGCCCAGAAGTAACGACGGGCGCCGCAAGGCGGCGGGCGGGTTGCCGTGACGCAGGAGACCTACAGTGCCACGTGAAATTTCGGCGCATCGGAAGCGCCGACCGGCCGTTCACCGGCCAATACGCTCGGCAGGTCCTCCAACGTCACGGCACCCGCGATAAGCGGGCGTGGATCGATCACCCCGGTGGCATAGGCCTCCACGGTCTGTGCGAGGCCAGGAGACGCACTCAGGATGCCGACAGCCGTCACGTCGTTGAGCACCAGATCGCGCGTGTCGATCTCACTGGGCGCGCCCGCGACGCCGATGAGGACCACCCGCTTGCCCGGCTCGACCAGCCGACACGCGCGCGGTGGCACGAGCGCGGAATTCGACGCCTCGATCACCGCGTCCCATGGCACCTCTGGAAGTGTGTCCCACGTCCAGGCGCGGTGGAACCCGAGACTCCGAGCGAACCGTAACGACGCGTCGCTGCGGCCGACGAGATGAACTTCCGCACCGGCGGCACGCGCGAACATCGCGCACAACAGCGCAATGGTCCCGGAACCCGTCACGAGTATCGTGTCGTCGGCGACGATGTCGGCGGCCTGAACGGCCCGTAGCGCATTCCCGCCGGGCTCGACCATCGCGCCGGCAGCATCGTCGACACTGTCCGGCAGCAGGTGCAGCGAAGTGGCGGGTACGGCAAGCTGTTCCGCCAAGGCGCCGGGCCACCCGCCGCGGATACCGACCTCGTACCGGTCGGCGCACACGTGTTGCCGGCCGGTTGCGCAGCGGCGGCAACTGCCACATCCGAGCATGGTGTCGCCCGTCACCCGGCGGCCGA
Organism: uncultured Actinomycetes bacterium; assembly: GCA_964539345.1. Classification (GTDB taxonomy): domain Bacteria; phylum Actinomycetota; class Actinomycetes; order Mycobacteriales; family Nakamurellaceae; genus Nakamurella. The sequence goes on from CAZIIX010000036.1 coordinate 10,462, forward strand.
TCAGCGAGGCTGAAGTGTCCGCCCCGACCGCCGAAACAACGCCCATCCATTCATGCCCGATTCGCATGGGGTACCGGGCGTGACCGCTGGCGAGATAAGCCATCTCGCCAGTGAAGAACTCAAGGTCGGTGCCGCAGATCCCGGCGCGGCGCACATCGACAACCACCTCTCCGGCGGCCGGCGCTGGAGGCTCGACCTGTTGGACTTCCGCGCGCTGCGGCCCGCTGATGACGAGCGCTCTCACGGCTGCCGCGCATGCCGAGAGCCCGCTGGCCCCACCGCCGGCGGCGGCGCGTCCACGACGGGGGAGTGTCCTGCGGCCGCTCGCTCCGCCGCCGTCCTAGGCGTGCTGCCCGCCCAACGGTGCGGCTGCACTCCGGTAGCACCGACCCGCGCGGTGAACAGCCGGCCGGAAAGCGGAGCGGAGTCCCGTTGCTCGCCACTGAGGCCCTTGTATGCCGTGGTGATCAGGAGCGTGTCAAGCGCGGGCCCGACGAAAGCCACCGACGAGACGTGTGGCACCGGCAGCCGGAGTTCACCCAAGGGCCGGCCGGTCGGGTCCAGTCGAATGACCTTGCTGCCTCCCCAGAGCGCGACCCACAGGCAGCCATCGTCATCGATTGTCATACCGTCCGGGAAGCCAGCGTCGATGGTGGCGAAGACGTCTCGTGGGCCGACAGCGCCGGTCCGAACGTCATAGCCGCGCACGAAGATCCGTTGCGACATCGTATCGACGCTGTACATGAGGGTCCCGTCCGGCGACCAGGCCAGGCCATTGGACAGCGTGAGATCGTCGTCGATGACGGTGGTTTCGCCGTCGGCCTCGACGCGCACCAGGATCTCGTCATGGGACTGGCCCGGTTCGGACAGGGTTCCGACGACAAAGCGGCCGGCCGGATCGGGTTTACCATCGTTGAGTCGGCGGCGAGCGCCGGACGCGATGTGGGGCCCGGCGACCAGGTCCCCGGCCGGGTCGCGGTAGTAGAGCCGGTGTTTCCCGGCGATCACCATCTCGCCGGCGGCGGATACAGCGATCGCCCCGGCCGTGTCGGGGACCGAGAACTGGTCCGTGATGCGGATCTTGCCGCTCTCATCTAGCTCGCCTGCGAACACTGCTCCGGCGACGATGTCGACCCATCTCACGACTCCTGCGGCTGAGTCCCAGGTGGGGCCCTCCGCCAAGAAAAATGCCTCTTTCGAAGCGACCTGGACGTCGCCGAGGGGCGGCAGTCCCATCACGTCGATCCTCCTTCCGTTCGTGCCGCGGCAGGCCCGGTGTGGCCGGTGCGCCGGCTGCGCAGCGGTCGTCATCCAGCGGTGAAGCCGCCATCGATCACCAGGTCGGTTCCGGTCGCGTAGGCCGCGTCGTCGGACGCCAGGTACAGGACCGCGTGAGCCACTTCGGCCGGCTGGCCGAGTCGTCCCATCGGCTGCCGAGCGACCAGCGCCTGCCGATGCGCGACTGGGTCATCGGCCTGATCGAGGAGGCGCCCGACCCACGGTGATTCCACGGTGCCGGGCGACACCGAGTTGCAGCGCACCCCGGATCGCGCGTACTGCACGGCCACCGACCGGGTGAACCCGATCACGGCCGCCTTGCTGGCGCAGTACGCGGCTCGCTCCGGGAGCCCAACGGAACCGGCGACGGACGCCATATTGATGATGACGCCGCTTCGCTGCGGCAGCATGTACCGCAGGGCCGCACGGGTACCGAGAAACACACCGCGCGCATTGACCGCGAAGACCCGATCCCATTCCTCGGGAGTGCAGTCGACCGGGTTGTGCACGGATCCGATACCGGCGATGTTGCACATCACATCGAGACGATCGGTGGCGCTGTGGGCCGCTTCGACCAAGCGCTCGACCTCGTCGGGCTGCGAGACGTCGACGTTGACGGCGGTGACTCCCGACGGCACCGCATCCGACAAGTCGCCGCCGAAGACACGGGCGCCTTCCGCTGCGAAAAGCCGTGCGGTATCGAATCCGATGCCTGATGCGGCACCGGTGACCACGACGGTACGACCCGAGAAGCGAACCATCTGCCCCCTCGATTCCTGCCTGCGGCGGCATCGCGCACTCGTGCCAGACTGGGTGTGAATACAGCCTAGTATCCGGATAGGGGTCAAGGCCGGCCGCACGGCGCCCTGGCGGCGCGAAACGGAGAAGATGTGATGTATCTGCAACGGAGAGGCGAACCCGGAGCCGAGCGACCGGTGGCCGTGGTCGACGAAACCCTTTACGACATGGCGTCGCTGACCGAGGACATCAACGGTGATTTTCTCGCGTCGGACGGCATTGCTCGAACGCGTCAGGCGATCTCGGCCGGAGATCTACCGACGATTGAGGACGTGGGGCAGCGCGTCGGCGCACCCCTGGCCCGTCCGCATGCCGTGTGGTGCATCGGCATGAACTACGCGGCTCATGCCGCCGAGTCGGGGGCCGAGCCGCCGGCCGCTCCGGTACTGTTCTTCAAGACTCCGAATACCGTGGTCGGCCCGAACGACGACCTGATGATTCCACGGGGTTCCACCAAGACCGACTGGGAAGTCGAATTGGCCGTGGTCATCGGCCGACGGGCACGGTATCTCGCCTCGCCCGAGGAGGCCGCAGAACATATTGCCGGCTACACCATGTCCAACGATGTGTCCGAACGGGAGTGGCAGCTCGAGCGATCCGGCGGGCAGTGGTCGCAGGGAAAGTGCTGCGAGACTTTCAACCCCCTCGGGCCGGCGTTGGTGCCCGCCGACGAGTTGAATGGCTCGGCGCTGCGGCTGCGGTCCTGGGTCAACGGCGAACCGCGGCAGGACTCCAACACGGCCGATCTGATCTTCGGCATCGACTATCTGGTCTGGCACCTGTCACAGGTCGCGGTCCTGGAACCCGGCGACATCATCAACACTGGCACCCCGGAAGGCGTCGCGCTGTCCGGTCGGTTCCCCTATTTGCGCGCCGGCGACGTCGTGGAACTGGAGATCGAAGGCATCGGCCGTGCCCGCCAGGTGTGCCGGGCAGCCTGACCGACAACGGCCGGCCAGCTCCGAACGTCGCGAGCGCGAACACCCAGCAGCAGTCAACGCACTGCAACGACGAACGTGAGGTCACCCGTGAGCAGCATCCGACGCCGTGAAGCCGTGCCGAAGCTCCGCAGCGCGCAGTGGTTCGATGACGCCGACGATCCGGTGATGACGGCGCTCTATCTGGAGCGCTATTTGAACTTCGGCATCTCCCGGGCCGAGATGCAGGCGAACAAACCCATCATCGGCATCGCCCAGACCGGCAGCGACCTGTCGCCGTGCAATCGGCACCACCTCACGCTGGCCACTCGCGTCCGAGAGGGGATCCGGGACGCCGGTGGCATCCCGTTCGAGTTTCCCGTGCACCCCATTCACGAGAGCGGTAAGAGGCCGACGGCGGCCCTGGACCGTAACCTCGCGTACCTGGGGCTGGTGGAGATCCTGTTCGGTTATCCGATCGACGGTGTCGTCCTCACCACGGGATGCGACAAGACCACGCCCGCCTGTCTGATGGCCGCGGCCACGGTCAACCTCCCGGCCATCGTGCTCTCTGGCGGTCCCATGCTCAACGGCTGGTATGACGGTCAACGCGCGGGTTCCGGTACCGCTATCTGGGACACACGCAAGCGCTTGGCAAGCGGCGAGCTCACGGCCGAGACGGCGATCGACCGCATCGCGGCGACGGCGCCGTCGGTCGGTCACTGCAACACCATGGGCACCGCGCTGACCATGAATTCGCTGGCCGAAGCACTCGGCATGAGCCTGCCGGGGTGCGCGGCCATCCCCGCCCCGCACCGTGATCGCGCGGAGATCGCCTACCGTACCGGTCTGCGCATCGTCGACATGGTCCGCGAGGACATCCGACCGGCCGACATCATGACTCGCGAGGCGTTCGAGAACGCGATCGTGGTCGCCACCGCGATCGGCGCCTCGACGAACGCCCCCATTCATATGAGTGCCATGGCCAGGCATGTCGGAGTGCAGGTGCCGTTGCAGGACTGGCAGACCATCGGCGAGCATGTGCCCCTGCTCGTCGACGTGCAGCCGGCCGGGCAATTCCTCGGCGAGGACTTCTACCGGGCGGGCGGCGTGCCGGCTGTCATCAACGAACTGATGCGGCACGGGCTGATCCACGAGGACGCTCGGACGATCAACGGCTGTTCCATCGGCGACAACTGCCGCGACCGCCCCTCGGCGGACCGGGAGGTGATTCGGGCATGGGACAACGCGTTGATGCGCGACGCCGGTTTCCTCGTCATGCATGGCAACCTGTTCGATAACGCCATCGTGAAGACATCGGTGATATCCGAGCAGTTCCGGACGAGGTACTTGTCGAATCCGGATGATCCAGATGCCTTCGAGGCTCGAGCCGTGGTTTTCGAGGGGCCGGAGGACTATCACTCCCGCATCGATGATCCCGCGCTGCAGATCGACGAACAGTGCATCTTGATCATGCGTGGGGTGGGCCCCTGCGGCTACCCGGGGAGCGCAGAAGTCGTCAACATGCAACCCCCGGCGGCTGCGATAGCGCGAGGCGTGCGGGAGTTGCCGTGCCTGGGCGACGGTCGGCAATCGGGGACGTCCGGATCGCCGTCCATCCTCAACGCCAGTCCGGAGGCCGCCGCCGGTGGTGGTTTGGCCGTGGTTCAGACGGGTGACATAATCCGCGTCGACCTGCGCGCCGGAGAAGTACGCCTGATGATTCCCGACGAGGAGCTGCAGCGGCGGAGGGACGTGGTGGCCGCGCACGGCGGCTTCCCGATTCCCCCCTCGCAAACGCCGTGGCAGGAGATACAGCGCGCGCTGGTGGGACAACTCGGCGACGGAATGGTGCTCGAGTCCGCCGTGAAGTATCAACGGCTGTCTCAGGTGTGGGGAGTGCCCCGGCACAATCATTAGGCCTCGGACGATGCCATCACTCCGCCAGCTCTGCCCGCTCCACCCGCCACCCCGCTCCACCCGCCACCCGGCTCCAGCCGCCATCCCGCTCCACCCGCCACCCGGCTCCGCCCCCTTGTGGGTGTCTGAGCGCGTCACATAGACCGCGCTGGGCCACCCACAACGCGACCTGCGCGCCGCGGCCGCACCTCAGCCGCGGGGTTGAACCCTGCGGAGGTGGGATTGTTCCAGGC
>CAZIIX010000037.1:0-3825 GCA_964539345.1 uncultured Actinomycetes bacterium
GCACCGGCTCGGTCACTTTCGAATACGTCGCCGACGGCGCCTACCAGGTGGTGGTGTCTGCCAAGGGTTATGAAACCTACCAGGCAAACGAGGCGCTCTACACGCTGTCGTCCTCCAATGCGCTGTTCTCGAGGACCGTCCGGTTGCAGCCGTCGACGAGGGATGTCGACGTGACGTTCACGACCAAGGGCGACACGTCCACCGCGCTGGACATGTCAGGTTGGACGGCCGTACTCGACCCCGTTTCCGCGCCGCACCAGCCAGCGAACACAACCAAGACCTACGCGGTGAATGCGGCCGGGGCCGTCAGGCTTTCCGCCGTTCCCACGGGCCAATGGACAGTCACGCTGCGGCACTTCGACGCGGATCAAGCTCCGAACAAGTTCGACGTCCCGACGATCGACAGTCTCACCGTCACAGACCAGGGACCCAACGACCCCGCAACACAATCAGCGTCGCTGGCGCTGAACCGTTCCTCGGTGACGTTCACCTACACGGTCGACGACGACAACGTCTGCATCGCAGCGCCAAAGTCCGGCAGTCTTAGCCTCACGCTGACCAACGCCGGCGGCGACACCCAGGTCGAGCAGGCCAGCATCGACAGCAACGGCAACCTCACGACAAGCGTCGAGCTACCTCCCGGCACTTACGACACAACGGCCACCAGCAGCATCGAAGGCTGGGAGATCGGTGATGACCCTGGCAGCTTCGAGATCGACGACGCCGACACACCCGACCCGCAGCCGGCCGGGACACTGACGCCGACGACCACGGCCGTGACCGTGGGTCTCACGGTCAACGGCAGCGGCGCCGGATCCGGAATGGGCGGAAGGGTGACCGCAAGGTGCAAGGCCGACACCGACGTCAGCCACTATGTCGATCTCACCTTCGACTCCAGCACCAGCAGCCTGTCCGGCTCAATGGATCTGGTGCCTGCAACCTGGGACTTCAGCATTGCCGGAACTAGCAACGACTACCCGATGAAGGACTTTGCCAGTCAGGACGTCGACACGACCAAAATCTCGAGCGTCACATTCGAGGGATATTCGCTGAAGCCCACAGTCGCACTCGCGAAGGTCGACGGGCTACCCACGGGCCAGGCCACAGTTACCGCAGATGTGACGATCAGCGACGGCACGTCAACGACATGGTCGAAGGATGGTGTCACCGTGACCGCGGATGGCTGGACCGCCAACGTGACGCCTATCGTGCCCGCCGGCACGTACACGTTGACAGCGACGCCCGCGAGCGGCTCGGACTTCGGGAGTGATTCGTCTGATGCCAAGACGGTCGGCAGCAGCACGACAACCTCCACGTCTCTCGCAGCGACGCTGCCCTACGAGAAGGCGTCCGCCGTGATCACGGTGCATGACGCCGATGACAACGCGGTGAGCGGCGCCACCGTGAAGCTGCGGGCGTCCGGCGAGAGCAACTTCGCGACATGCTCGAGTAGCGCGAGCGCTACAGATTCGGACGGCACGATCACCTGCACCGGGCTGACGCCCAGCACCGACTACGGCGTCCTCGTTTCCTGGACAGATACCGAAGCAGGTTCCAACGTGACCTACACCGGGTACGGATCGCTGACGACCGGAGCCAAGGGGAGCACTAGCGGCGCGGTCACGATCAAACTCGTCGAGACCCCGGCTGTTCTCGTCACTATCAGCGATGCCGATGGCGACCCCGCGTCGGGCGCAACCGTCAAGTTGTATGACAGCTCTACCGGCGAGGTCGCGAAGTCAGACACCACCGATGCGTTGGGCGCGGTGCTCCTTGATGGACTCACAGGTGGAGACGATCCCGCGACGTACGTCGCTGTGGCCTCCAAGGGATCTGACAAGGTCGTTCTTCAGAGCTTCACGGCCGCCGATGGAAAGCTCAGCACTGCCAGCGGCACACTGGCTGCCACGGTGTCGGCCACTGTCACGGTGCAGGACAAGGACAGCGATGACCCGATCGGAGGCGCCGCGGTCACTGTCCTGCTCCCCGACAACCACCACATCCGGCTGGACACCGGCATCCACAAGACGTCGGAGTCGGGCGAGGTCACCATCGATGATCTGCCCGCGACCACAGTCAAGTTCAAGGTCGTTGCCGACAGCTCGGACTATCAGGAGACACTGTCGGACACCATCGACCTGTCACAGGAAGCCAACCGCAGCCCAACGATCGAGCTCGAGGCGAAATAGCCGCGACTCGCGAACAAGACACTCGGCGATCACTCGTCGTGGGTGTCTGAGCGCGTCACATGGACCGCGCTGAGACACCCACAACGGGGTTTCTGCTGCTAGGACAGCGCGATCCAGGCGACGACCACCGTGACGATCACGATGAAGGCGCACGCGGCGATCACCCATCCCCAGGGGAATCCCGGCTCGGGTTCGGGCTCTGGTTCGGGCTCGGGGACGTACACCGGCTCCGGCTCCGGTTCGGGCTCGGGCTGTGCGATCACCATCGGTAGCGAGCACCTGATGCAGATGATCGCGGTCGGCGAATTCGGCTCGCCGCAGTGCGGGCAGGCCACGGACGCGGTCGCTGCCCGCCCGACGGTGCCCGGAAGCCTGCGCAGCGACGCGCCGGTCTCCTCGCCCGACAGCGGCACCACTGCGCCGCGGGCCCAGAACAACGGGAAGTCGCACTTGCGGCAGAAGTCCTCCGACCGGCGCTGAGCCAGATCGACCATCGCGCTCTCGCCGCACTCCGGACAGGAGATCCACTCCCCGTGGCCGCTGGGATGCGTCACCGTTGCCGTGCTGGCGACCGCGACATCGGTTGCGGCAGAACCTGCTTCCGGCCACAGCTGCGTGGTCGTCACGCCTCCCGATCCGGGAGCTCCCGGCCCGGCCGTTGCAGGGACGGCCGCGGCAGGGACGGCTGCTGCAGGAATGGCGGCTGAGGCGCCAGCCGCCGCGGTTCCGACCGATGCAGTGCCGGCCGGTGCGGGGCCGGCGGAGCGGGCCTGGCCGCGCCCCGTCGTGGCGCGTTCGCGCGCGGCTTCGTTCGCTCCGACCGGCGGTCCGGCCGCGTAGGCCATAGCGGGCGGGACAGGCAGGTCGGCCGTCAGCGGTCCGCCCGGGCCGACCACCGCCCCGGGCGGATCGTCCGATGCGCGCGGCAGCGACAGCCCCTCCGGCGCGCGTGGGATCGCCTCGGGATCATCGGCGAGACCCTCGACGCCCGGCCCACCCGGACCCGGTCCATCGGCGGCCGCACTACCCGCACTAGGGCCAGCCGCACCGGGCCCGGCCTCGCCGACCCCGCCGGGCCGGTCCGCACCGGATCCGTCATCGCGCAGCTGGGAGAAGTAGGCGAAGTCCTCGTCTCCGCCACGGTCGTCGTGTGTGTGTTTGACCACGAATCAGCCCTCCTCATGGGTGGCGAGGATCCGCCTGCCCGCCACCAGCAGCTCCGCACGCACGTGTGCGGGGATCTCGTCACGGACCAGCGCCACGAACTCGTCCTCCGACAGGTGGCCGGTGCCGGGCACGCTCATCCGCACCCAGGCGACGTCGTCCGGCGCGCCGCCCTCCGGCCAGACACCGCCGCCGTCCTCCACCTCGACCGGGCCGCCGGACAGCATCTCCAGGTACTTGGTGAGACCGCGCCGGGTCCCCCGCAACGCCAATGCCTTCGCGGACGACTGCAGGATCAACCGCTGCAGCTCCTCGGGCAGCGACTCATCGACGGTCTGCACATCGATCCAGGACGCTAAGTAGGTCAGCAGCGGGGCCGGCGTCACCGCCGCGTCCGGCAGGTGCTCGACCTGGTCGGCCGAGGCCATCAGCGTCTCCGCCATCTCCTGGAAGATGGAGACGAACCGCACGA
>CAZIIX010000037.1:3925-15055 GCA_964539345.1 uncultured Actinomycetes bacterium
GCCGAGGCCATCAGCGTCTCCGCCATCTCCTGGAAGATGGAGACGAACCGCACGAAGAAATCATTGCCGAGCATGCCCACCGGCAGCTGGTTGACCAGCCAGTCGGGGTGACGTCGCGGCTTGTTGACCCGCGCGTTACGCCGCATCGGCACCGCCGCGCGCGGCGCCGAAAGCTGTGACGAGGCCGGTCGCTTCGCAGCTTCGCCAGGCGCGTCACCTCGGGTCGCGGCGGCGGACGATCCCCGCACGGCGACCTCGCCGCCGTGCTCCGCTCCTCCACCGTTGGGGATCTCGCCCGGCCGTGCCCCGCCGGCGCCCGGTTCGTCGTTCGTCACCGGACCACCACTCGGTGTGGACCGGACAGGAACAGTGATTGGGAGTCCAGTCGGACCACGTCGCGGCCGGCCCCGATGCGCTGCCCGGTGCGCAGGTCGTACTCGTAGAGCAACACCTCGTCCACCCGGTCGATACCCTCCACGCTCTCCAACAGCTGCGTGACGGTCGCGGCGTTGAGGTCGGCATCGAACAGCCAGCCGTCCCCGTCGGCGCCGCCCGTCAACGGGTGGATGTAGCGGGTGAGCGCCGATATCGCGCGTTGCCGGATCAGCGCCGCCGGCCGGCCGGCGGGTGCATGCACCAAGGCTGCGACCGAGACTCCTTGGTAGTACGGGGTTCCGATCTCCAGCGCGGTGCCGACGAGCCGGTGGTTGTCGAGGTGGTCCGAGATGCGGCGCATCAACGGCGCCGAGAGCGCGAAGTCGTCGAGTTGGTGGATGCGCGGGTCGGTCCGCACCTGGGGAACCACCAGCACCCGCACCGGCCGCCGCCCGTCCGTCGATGGCAGGCATCGCGCGCGGGCCACCTCGATGGACGACTCCATCGTCAGCCGCTCGAAGTCCTTGGCGGTCACGGCCCGCTGGCCGGTCCGCAGCGTCAACGGGCCGCGCTGCTTGGCCTCCGACACCGACTCCGGATCGACACCACCGGTCGCCTGACGCAGATTCACCGCCGAGGCGACGTACGGCACGGCAGACCGCAGCACCGTCAACGTCCGGGCACCCACGTTGCCCACCGCACCGCCGCCGGTGCGGTAGCCCGTGACGCGAATCTCCGCGCCGTCCCGCGGAATTCGCCCGTGCTGTCGAACCGAACCGTCCGGGTAGCGGATGCGCGGGCCGAAGCTGATGACGCCGCTCGAGGAGTTCCACACGTAGTGCCGGTCGGTCGGGCCCGACCGGGAGAAGTCTTCGACCTCGGTCCACTCCACCGCGCCGCCGGAATCGGTGACGACCACCACCTCGCCGTCGCGGCGGGGCAGCACCGGGTGGCGCGCGACCTGGAACTCCTGCCCCGGTCCGCCGTCCGACCTGCCCAGCATCTCGGCCGGCGCCTCCGAGGAGTGCTCGGCCGTCACCGTGCCGCCGATGGCCGAGACCGACAAGGACGCGATCCTCGGCGACGCCTGGTAGGTGGGCTGGCCCGGTACCGGAGCGAGCAGCCGGCACCGCAGCCAGTAGGCCGAGATGTCGGCGAGCGTCAGCGTCTCGTGTTCCAGCGGCACCATCAGGACCACATCGCCGCCGCGGTTCAGGCCGCCGGTGGTGTCCGAATAGACGTCGACCGCGATCCACGCCTCGCCGTTCCAGACCTCCCAGGCGAGCGGCGGATTGTTCGGGTCGACCCCCAGGCCCTCCGCCTGAGCGTCGACAGTGAGACGCAGTGCCGTTCCTGCCAGGGTTCCGGTGAACCCGAACAGGACCGCGTCGCCGGGCACGAGGCGTCCGCCGCGACTGGGTGTGGTGAAGCACTGCACCTCCGAACCGGGGAAGCGCAGGTCGTCGGTGACGTCGGACACCCGCTCGGCCTGCACATCGGTGGTGGCGGCCGCGCGGAGTTCCGGCTGGCGCACGACAAGGTCCTCGACCGTAGTGAACACGACGGCGGAGCCGCCGTCACCCGATGTGCCGACCTGCATGCCGGCCGGAACGGTCACCGGCGCGGTCTGGACCGAGGCCAGCCAGAAGGTCAGCGGCACGGTCGCGACCGACGGCGGGAACGTGTCGATACCGACCAGGTTGAGGAAATGCACGTAGAGCCGGTCGGGCACCTGATTGAGCCGGTACAGCACGGTCTCGCTCATCCAGGCGAACAGTTCGATCAGCGCGACACCGGGGTCGGACAGGTTGTGATTGGTCCATTCCGGTGTGTAGCGAGGGATCAGCCGTTTCGCTTCGTCGACGATGTCCTGGAACTGGCGGTCGTCGAGATTGGGTGCAGGAAGCGCCATCTCACCCCTCCTCGTGCGGTATGACGTAGAACGGGTACACCAAGTTCCGGCGGTCGTTGGTGGCTTTCACCCGGTACGTCACATGGATGGTAATCAGTGTCGGGTCGTTCGAATCGGGCTCGGGTCGCACGTCCTCCACGTCGACCCGCGGTTCCCACTGTGCGAGCGCCTCGCGAACGGCCTGCGCCATCAAGCCCAGGAGATTCGCTGTGACCGGCTCGAACAGCAGGTCCCATATTTTGCAGCCGAATTCGGGGCGCATCAGGCGCTCGCCCGGGGCTGTCGCCAGGATCACCGCCATGGAGCGGTCGATGTCGGCGGCCCCCTCGGTCAGCCGGATGGATCCGGTGTGGTCGACCTGCAGCGGCCAGTAGAAGCCGCGCCCGACGAAGGTGGCGTCGTACTCGACCGGATCGGTCGCGCCGGTCTGCGGAAGTGTCACGTCGTCCATCAGTTGATCATCACCGTTCCACCCTTGACGGACGTCTTCCCACCGGCCGACAGCTCCGCCGAGCTGGTCCCCGACGCCTTGAAGGTGAGGCCAGAGGCCTCGACACCGTTCTCGGCCTTGAGTTTGATGTTCTTCGCCTTGATCTCGACGTCGGTCTTGGCTTCGATGCTGATCGCGTTCCCGGCAACGGAGATGTTCTCCTGACTATCCATCTCGATCGCGGCGGAGCCGGCGGCGATCTTGACGGGTTTGCCGGACGGGACCGTCGCACTCAACCCGTCCTTGCCGAGTTTGATGGCGAATTGGCCCCCTTCGAGCACCAGCCAGATGTGCTGGTCCGCCTCGCCATTGCCGTCGCCGAGCTCGATGATGTGGCCGAGCCGCGAGACGATCTGCCGTTTGGCCACCTTGCCCTGGTCGGTGCCGTACTCGAGCGCGGCGTTCACGCCGCTGTAGAGTCCGCCGAGCACCAAGGGGCGCGCGACATCGCCGCCCTCGAAACCGACGATCACCTCGTCGCCGGGTTCCGGCAGGAACGTCATGCCGCGGGAGTCGCCGGCTCCGAGGCTGACCACTCGTGCCCAGGCGCTCTCGATCTTGCCCCCCAGGGTCGGGAATTTCACCTTGATGTAGCCCTTGGGGGAACTGTCGTCGCCGAGGTTGGTGACCACACCGACCACGAGCGCGTCCTTGCGGAAGCTGGAATGTGTTGGTGCGCCGAGGGTGTCGGCCAGGCTGGTCGGTGCTCGGTCGCCGGCGGTGAACGAGGTGTTGAATCCGCTCAGGCTGTAGGTGTGCTCGACCTCGGTGACGGGGTAACTACCCGACGCGGGGCCGACGCCTTCGACCCCGATCTCCTGCCCGACGCGAATCTTGGGATTGATGCGGCACACACCGGTGGCGATCACAGCGCTGGCGAGCGAACGCGTGGCCGCGCTGTCGGCCAGCGCCTTCGCTTCCTGCTGCTTGCCGACCGGGTGATAGGCGGTCGTGATGGTGCTCTGTTCGGAGAGCGAGCTCGCCGCCAGGTAGGGCTTGACGAACTCGGCGCTGGGCTGGGGGCCGACCGTGCCGCTGGTCGCGGTCACGGCCTCCTGTTGGTTCGGGTCCCATCCGTCGACGATGACCTTCTGCGGGTGCAGGGCGCTCGCCTTGACGGAGAAGTGTTGCAGGCCGCCGTCCTTGCCGGTCCAGGCGACGGTCGGTGACGATCCGGACTGGGAACCCATGGGATGGAACTGGAACACACCCTGGGGGTCTACCCACCAGTCGTAGCCCAACCGATCGGCGATCTCGGTGATGAACGCGAAGTCGCTGTCGGACTGCAGCACGTATTCCTGGGTCTCGGAGACCGCCGTGATGGAGGATTTGTTGAAGTATTTCCCGACCAGTCCCTCCACGATGGTGGTGTAGCTGCGCTGCGTGTAGGTCTTCGTTCTGGTGCCCAGCGTCATCCGGTAGGAGATGTCGTCGGCGATGACGGAGACGTTGGGCGCGCCCCGCTCGATGTCGAGGTCGACTCCTGTGACCTCGCCGACGAACAGTGACGTGCTGTCGGCGGTGGTGATCGACACCGGCGAGCCGAGCTTGAAGTAGTGGCCGGCACTGATGCTGAACCCGTCGTCGAGGAAGTCCAATCGTGCCCGGCCGGGTATCCGCAGCCCGCTGGTGACGCGCATGCCGATGAGTGCATTGAGTGCCGTGGACGGCAGCTCGTTGCGGTCGATGCGGATGATGGGGGCGACGGTGCCCACCGCTGCCGGCGTCATGACGATGACCTGGGGATCGACAGCAGCGTTCCCGATCGCAGCGCAAGCGGATCGGAAATGCCGTTGGCGGAAGCGATCTGTCGCCAGCGGGTGGAGTCGCCGTAGTACCGCGCGGAGATCCGGTCGAGTGTTTCGCCCGGCTGCACCCGGTGGACCCGGTGCGGGCTGGGTGTCCCCGACGTCGGGTTCTGCGGGCCGAACGCGTTGGACGCCTGGTACTGGGTCAGGGTGAGCGAGACCTTCGCCCGCAGTGGCACGCCGGTCGACGAGAAGTAGGTGAACTGCAGGTTCAGGCTGGAGACCACTGCCTCGAAGGAGTGCAGGTCGCCCCAGTGGAACGTCACGTACGGCGGCCGGGCGTTGTTGGATTGCTCGTCGGTGCCGCCGAGCGACGGATCGACGTCCATCAGCTTCATCAGCTTGCCCGTGTGGGTCGTGACGGACTTGCCGGAATCGGTCGTGTCGAAGATCAGGTTGAGCGACATCGACCCCGCGCCGGCCCCGTTGTATCGCGCGGTCTGGACGCCTTGCCCCGCCAGGGACGGGTTCTCCCAGGCGTTCGTGCGCTGGATGGACAGTTCGGAGGGGTTGAACATGCACGGGATCTGTTCCGCGCTGCCCTCGATCACCAGGAACGCCTTGTCGGTCAGCGCCATAGCGAGCTCCTTTCCGCCGTCGTGCTGCTGATGCTTCCATGGCCACCTGTCGGTGGCGCGAACGACGCGAACGTGGTGGTGCGCATGTCAGAACACCCTCGGAGTGACTCGACGTCCGCGGCGGGACAGGTCGTCGAGCGTCCTGCGCTCGATGCGGCGCAGCACGACGTCAACCAATTGGTCCCATTCCCGGGAGGTCAGTGAACCGGCGATGCTGCTGGCGCGTCCCGGTTCGCTCGATGCTGCCGCTGATGCGGCGCCGTCCGGTCTCATCTGGGTCCCTCCCTACATTCTCGGCGATCGGCCGTGACGGCCACGGCGGGCCAGCTCGGACACGATGCGACCTTCGATCCGCCGGGCGATCTGATCGACGAGCTCCTCCCACTCGCGGGAGCTCAGCGAGTCTGCCACGGACCGCGGTCGTGGCATCGTCTCGCGGGAAGCGCCGATCATCGGCCCGGAGTCGCCGCGCTGCGGCCCGGCCGGGATAACGCCCTTGGTCCAGCGGCGGATCAGGTTCCCGCCGTCGGCGGAGTCCGTGCCCGGGTGCGCGGTCGGCTCGGCGGACGGCGATTCCGCAACCGTCGATGAACCGGCCAGTTCGGCGCGAGCCCGGTCGAATGCCGCCGCCGGGACGCTGCCGATCAGGCTGTCCGTGCCGCGTCGCGCGGTATCGGCGCTGGGCGCCGCGGGCGGGCTCGAGCGGCGGATCACTGCGCCGGCCCCGACCGCGCTCGCCGGGACCGGCGGTTCCGCGCCACGCGTCCCGGTCGGCACCCCGCGCGGCGGCGCGACATGCGAGCGACGCAGCAGGTCCATCGTCGCCGGGCGGATGGCATTGACCGACATCATTGCCGCCGGCCTGGCATCGAATGCGGTGGCGGCGAACGACTCTCGCAGTTGCGGACCGCGTGGCTCGCCACGTCGCGCCGGCCGGGGCCGCTCCGGATCGGTCACCGGATCGGTCGCCGGCGATGACGGGGGTGCCGGGGTGGGCGCGGCGGTCTGCCGGTCGGGCGACCGGCGCAGCAGTGGCGGGGCCGCGGCCGCTGCCGCCATTCCGGCCGTCTGCACGGTCGCGGCGCGGTCGAACGAGGGCCGGGTGGCCAACATCGCCGTCATGGATCCGGGGTGCCACATCGGTGCCGCGTCCGAGGTTCCGACCGGCGGCTCGGCCGCCGCGGGCGCGCGCGCCCCGGGCCCGGTGGTGGGGTCGTCCGCGCCCACCGCGCCTCCGCGCGCCGCATGGACGGTCGCCGTGTGCCGTCGGATCGTCAGCGGGACGGCTCGTGCGGTGGCGATCCGCGCGGGCGGCCGGTCGGATCCGGCGGACAGTGGCGCTGTCGTAGCGGGCGATGGCGCTCCCGTGGTTCCGGGCGCCCCGGTCACGGACGGGGCGGCGGATCGGCGGATCGCGGATGCGGCCACGGTGGGCGATGGGGCCGTGCCGCGGTCCGTCGTGCCGTGGTCCGTCGTGATGACTCCGGGCGGCGCGGGGACGCCGTCGGGTCCGGTGAGGAGGCGGGTGGTGGTCGGGCGGATCGGCACCGTGCCGCGCTGTGGTCTCGGCCCTGCCATGGAACGTGCGACGACCAGGCCGCGCTGGCGCCGAACGTCGGCTCCCACGGTGTGCCATCGGGCGTCGGCGCCGCCGTGACCGGTTGCGGCGGTTCGTCGCACCGGGCCGAGAGGGGCTGGCGGGCGGAGGGTCTGGTCGCCTCCGCCGGGCATGCCGGGGACCCGTGACGCGAGGCCCGGGACGGTCGGGTCGGGTGTGCCGGTGGACGTGGGGTCGCCCACCGCATCGGCGCCGGCGTCCGTCGGAGCGGCGGCGTCCGGCGTCGATCCGCCGGACAGGGCCGCGGCATGGCGGCGGACGATCGATCCGGGCGCGCGATCGGGGCGCGCGCTGCCCGGCGGCGAGGTGTCGGCGGCTGCGGAGCGCCCGGGGTGTGCCGTCGCGACGTCGGGCAGCGATGCGGGGCCCCGCGCGGCACTCGATGGTCCGTCTGCCCGCGGGGCCGTCTCCGGCCCGGCGGCGACCGCGGGCGCCCGGCCGCTCGGGGTCGATGGCGGACCGGCCGGGGTCGGGGCCGCGTGCGCCGATCGGAGCAGCGAGTCGTCCGATGCTGCCGCCGGCGGCGTGCTCGGCGGCGCCCACGCGTCCGGGTTCTGCGCCGACTGCGCCGTCACGGCCGCGGGCGCGTGACCGGGGCGCGCGGCACTGCCGCGGCCACCGGCGCCGGAGGACGCGGTGTGCCGGTACATCAGCAGCGGCGGCCGGTGGCTCTCCGGCAGCGGGCGCGGTCGGATGGGCCGCGGTGCGTCGACGGCCGCACGACCCATCCCCGCACCGGTGCCCCGCGGTGCCGGCAGCAGCGACAGCGTTCGTCGGAGCGGGGCCGCACCGATGGCGCCGACCGCGGCACCGGCGGCCTGACGGCGCTGTTGCCGCCGCACGGTGTGCGCCAGCAGGCCGGCCGGGGCCAGCCGCGGGCCCGGCGCTCCGGCCCCGAGGTCCGGGCTGCCGGGCGGCGTCCCTGCCGCGGCGACGCCTCCAGCCATGGTGTGTCCGGGCTCGCTGCGTGCCATCGCGGCACCGTCATCGGCTGCTGTGGGCGTGCTCAAGGCGGCACTCGGCGGGGCGACCGGGCCCGGCTCCGCACCCGCCGTCACATCCGCTGCCCCACTGAGGACGCTCCCGGCGCCGGGTGTCGACGGGCCATCCGGTGACGTGCCCGCGGCATCGTCGGACGGCCCGGCAGCCGGAGCGATCGCGGGTCCGGCGGCCGGTGCGGGCGAAGCCGGTGGTGCGGGCGCGCGAGTCGAAGTCCCGGCAGCTGTCACCGCCGGCGCCACAGCCGATGGGCCCGCGGGCGCCGCCGTCGCTGTCGTGGATGGTGTCTGTGCCGGCGGCACGGATCGCGCCGGGCCCGGTCCCTCGCGGCCGGCCAGCCGCTGCACCACGCCGGCCCATGCCCGCCGCAGCAGGCCGCCGCGAGTCGGGGGGCGCACTCCGGATCGTTCCGCGCTCGCTGTCCGGGGGGCGGCGCCGACGGTCGATCGGTGCGCTGTGCCGTCCCCCGGCTCCCGCCCCGGCGGTCGGGAGGTGCTCTGCTCGGTGGTTCGGCTGATGACCGGGCCGGTCGTGGATGACGGCGCCGGCGGCATCAGCCGGGTCCCACCGCCGGCGACGTCGCCGACCTCGGCGACCTCCTTGATCCGCCTTACCCGGATGGGCGTGCCCCGCATCGTTGCGGAGAACTCGCCCGGCGCATGGTTGTCCTCGGTGGGCACCGATCGTGCCGCGCGCGGCAGACCACGCTTCGGCAGGGTCTCCTCGGAGTCGCCCGAGGACAGCCCCCACGTCCGCGTCACCGCGTCGGCGTCGGGCTCCGGCGGCACCCACCAGCGGGGCGGTCGGGAGATCGGATCGAACTGTCGGGGCCGGATGTCGCCGGGACCGGCGAGCTGGCGGCGGATGGCCACCGGACGCGCCACGCCGGCGGCGAACCGTCGGGCCGCCGCACCGACCAGCCCCAGCCGGACGGTGCGGCGCACCTGGCCGCCGGGCCCGGGGCGGGCGAAGCGTCGCGCCACCTGCTGACCCAGCCGGTTGGGCGCCGCCTCCGCGCCGCCGCCGAGTCCTCGAGAAGACGTCACCGGACTCATCAGGTGTCCTGTGTCGAGGTGTAGAAGCCCTCGTGTGCAAGCTCGAGCTCCTCGGAGAGGGCATCGTTGCTCTTGACGTCGAAATCCGGGCCCTTCCAGCGCACCGGAAAACAGCCGACGAGGTTCCAGGCGCGGATCCGATGACCGTCCGAGGCCAACGCCGTGATGGCGCCGGTGCAGCGGGCCAGCTTGTTCCCGGACGCGGCGAATCCCTCACCGGAGGTCTTGTTGAACCAGTCGAACAGGTTGTCCGCCTTGATGAGTCCGCGGGCGAGAGTGATGTTCGGCCATTCCATGCGACCGGGAAGTTTCCGCACGAACCCGTTCTGCCCGCCCTCGACCAACGGCTCGGTCTTGACCTCGACCTGCAATCCGCGGACGGACGCGAAGATACCGATCTCGACGCCGTCGACCTCCAGCAGGAAGTTGCTCGCGAGCTGACCGTCGTCACCGAGCATCGTCTGCTCTCTAGGCGAACTCACGTGCGGCCTCCCATGCCCTCTGGTTCAACGACACCACCGCGCGGATCATCCGGACCCGATCCATGTGCTCCAGGTCCAGAAGATCGTCCAGGCTCCAGTTCAGGTGGTACGCCAGGTACGCGATCTCCTGCCACAGCGCGTCGACGGGATACCGCTTCACTGCTGCACCACCGACTCACTCGGAACGACGAGGGATCTCCTCTACACGGGCCCTGACCGGCACCGGTTGCTCGGTCGGGGTGGGCGTGGAGTCCTCGTCATCGCTGGCACCGTCACCGGTGTCGGGGGTCGACGCGCCGACCGGTTCCCCCTGCGCCTGCGCCGCCAACAACGCCTCGTACTCCTCCTGGGTACCGAAGTTGATGACGCCGTAGAAGTCCTGCAGGAAGGCCAGATCCGCGGCGAACAGTTCCTCGATCTCGCTCGACGTGATCATCTCGACGTCGCCGAGCTTGGTGACGACCCGGGACAGGATCAGGATCGTCAACCGCGGATCGTCCGGTCCCGACACCGTGGGGTTGCGCAGCGGCTCGAGCTCATCGCGTGCCGTGGCCAGCCGCATCACCCCGTGACGATGCACCCTGCCCCCCGAATCCACATATCCGCGGGGCAGGGTGAACTCGTATTCCGTACGCAAACTCACTTCTTCCGCTCAAGCCGTTCGATCGTCAGGGTGATCGTCTCCTTGACCGGATCGTTCGAGTCCACGCTCAGCGCGTCCGTCGAGATCTTGCTCGGCCAGCCGCCGAAGAAGTTGAACCGTGCCACTTCCTTGCTGGTCGAGTCGTAGATCACGATCGAGCCGTTCTTGCGCTGCGCGGTCCGGTTCGAGAACGGCATGCCGCCGGCGTAGATCTCGTTGAACCAACCCCACAGGGCGTCCTTGGAGATGTCGGTCGGCGCGACGCGGGTCAGCGAGAGGTCCGGCGGCTTCAGGTGCGTGCCCAGCATCTTGCGGATGACCTTCTTGCCGCTCGGCGCCGCCTGCACGGTCTCGGCGACATCCATGGTGATGTCGAGCCCCGAGACGCCGGACAGGTAGGTGATCACATCGCCGTCGACCTCCAGAAAGAAGTTCTGGGCGATGAGGGTGTCTTCTTCGAGAAAGTTCGCCATGTGGCGCTCCTTAGGTTGTGCGGAATACTAGCCGAGAAACTCGGTCAGCTGGAAGTCTGCTTGTGCTGCGCGATCCGGAAGACCACGAACTCGGCCGGCTTGACCGGAGCAATGCCGACCTCGCACACCATCAGCCCCTGATCGATCGACTCCGGCGGGTTCGTCTCGGCGTCGCACTTGACGTAGTAGGCCTGGTCGGCCGACGCCCCGAACAGGGCGCCCATGCTCCACAGCCCGCGCAGGAAGCCGTCCAGAGTGCGCTTGACGCCCTCCCAGAGCTTCATGTCGTTCGGCTCGAACACCGCGTACTGCGTGCCCTGCGCCACGGTCGTCTCGACCATGTTGAACAGCCGCCGCACGTTGATGTAGCGCCAGTCCGAGTCGCTGGACAGGGTGCGGGCGCCCCAGATGCGGATGCCGCGGGTGCCGAACGGCCGGATGCAGTTGATCCCAATGGGATTCAGCAGCCCCTGCTCGTTCTGGGTGATCGCGTACTCGACGTCCAGGCAGCCGCGGATCGTGTCGTTGGCCGGGGCCTTCCACACACCGCGCGTCTCGTCGGTGCGCGCCCACACGCCGGCCACGTGGCCGCTCGGCGGGATCGTCACCTCCGCATCGCCGTTGGTCCCGATCGGGTTCTCCACCTTGATCCACGGGTAGTAGAACGCGGCGTAGGCCGAGTCGTACATGGCGACGT
>CAZIIX010000038.1:0-14625 GCA_964539345.1 uncultured Actinomycetes bacterium
TGGCCGCGGGGGAGGCGGATCTGGCCGATCGTGCGCTGCTGTGGTCGCCCTGGCGGAGCTACGCCGCCGCGCATCTGCGCCTGCAGACCCGGCGCTAGTCGGCGGCGTGCTCGGTGCTGCGCCGCCAGCGGATGCCGGCCTCGAGGAACCCGTCCAAGTCGCCGTCGAAGACCGCCGTCGGATTGCCGACCTCGTAGTTCGAGCGCAGGTCCTTGACCATCTGGTACGGGTGCAGCACGTAGGAGCGCATCTGGTTGCCCCACGAGTTGCCGCCGTCGCCCTTGAGGGCGTCGATCGCCGCCTGCTCGTCCTGCCGCCGCTTCTCCAGCAGCTTCGCCTGCAGCACGGCCATCGCCGACGCGCGGTTCTGGATCTGCGAACGCTCGTTCTGGCAGGACACCACGATGCCGGTCGGCAGGTGCGTGATGCGCACGGCCGAGTCGGTGGTGTTCACGCCCTGGCCGCCGGGGCCGGACGAGCGGTACACGTCCACCCGCAGGTCCTTCTCGTCGATGTCGACGTGGTCGGACTGGTCGACCACCGGCACGACCTCCACGCCGGCGAACGAGGTCTGCCGCCGCCCCTGGTTGTCGAACGGGGAGATGCGCACCAGCCGGTGGGTGCCCTGCTCGACGGACAGCGTTCCGTAGGCGTAGGGCGCCTTGACCTGGAACGTCGCCGACTTCAGCCCCGCTTCCTCCGCGTAGGAGGTGTCGTAGACCTCGGTGGAGTAGTCGTGCCGCTCGGCCCAGCGCAGGTACATGCGCAGCAGCATCTCGGCGAAATCGGCGGCGTCGACGCCCCCGGCCTCGGAGCGGATCGTGACCAGTGCCTCCCGCTCGTCGTATTCGCCGGACAGCAGCGTGCGCACCTCCATGGCGCCGATGTCGCGGGTCAGGGCGGCGAGTTCGGTGCGGGCCTCGTCGAGCGTCGCCGGGTCGTCCTCGCCGAGTTCGAACAGCACCTCGACGTCCTCCATGCGCTGGTGCAGCGCGCGCACCCGGGCCAGCTCGGACTGGGCGTGCGACAGCCGGCTCGTGACCTGCTGCGCGTGGTCCTGGTCGTTCCACAGGTCGGGGGCGGTGGCCTGCTCGGAGAGGTCGGCGATGGTGGCCTGGAGGCGCTCGACATCGACGACGGCCTCGATCGAGGCCATCGTGGTTTGCAGGTCCTTGTAGGCGGCGGCGTCGTCGGGATTCACAACTCCCCAGCCTACGCGGGGGCGCGCTCGTCACGGATGGGGCTTCGCGCGAGGCGGCGTCATACCCCGCGGCCCCACGTCGGCCCCGCGAGGTATATTCCACCTGGAGTATTCGTGGGGCGGGAATCAGGATCGAGTATGACGAGGAACGTGGGCGGCGCATGTCCGGGTCGCTGAGCGCGATGGCGATCGCCGCGCTGGGCCTGCTCGCCGATCGCCCCCGGCACCCCTACGAGATGTACCAGCTGCTGCTCGACCGCGAGGAGGACCGCGTCCTCAAGGTCCGCCCCGGCACGCTGTACCACACCGTCGATCGGCTGGCCCGCGACGGTCTGGTGCGACCCGTGTGCACCGAGCGGGAGGGCAACCGCCCGGAGCGCACCACGTTCGCCATCACCACCGACGGCCGCGCGGCGCTCACCCGGCGGATCGCCGAGATGCTCGCCGTCCCGCCGAAGGAGTACCCGCAGTTCCCACTGGCGATCTCCGAGGCGCACAACCTGCCGATCGACGAGGTGGCCGACTGCCTGCGGACGCGACTGCGCGCGCTGCGTGCCGCACAGCGCGACGTCGACGAGCGGCTGCGGTCGCGCGGTGCCGAGCGGATCCCGCGCCGGTTCCGGCTGGACATCGACTTCGACCGGGCCGTGCGCGACGCCGAGATCCGCTGGGTGCAGGCGGTTCTCGACGACCTGGAATCGGGAATACTCCCATGGCCGGACCCGGCCGCACTACTCGACGCGAAGGCTGATCTGTGACTACTCCCTCCTCCTCACCTACCGCGGGCGGCGCCGCCGACCTGGCCGCCGACCCGGCCGTGTCCGGCGGTGCCGACGCCCCGAACCCGTGGGCCGCCCTCTGGGCGCTGTGCCTGGGCTTCTTCATGATCCTCGTCGACTCGACGATCGTGTCGGTCGCGATCCCCGTCATGGTCGAGAGCTTCCAGGCCACCATCGACGAGGTGCTGTGGGTGACCAGCGCCTACCTGCTGGCCTACGCGGTGCCGCTGCTGATCACCGGGCGGCTCGGCGACCGGTACGGCCCGAAGGTGCTGTACCAGACCGGCCTGGTGCTGTTCACGCTGTCCTCGGCGTGGTGCGGATTCTCCACCAGCATCGCCATGCTGGTCACCGCGCGGGTGTTCCAGGGACTGGGCGCGTCGATGATGACCCCGCAGACGATGGCCGTCATCACCCGCACCTTCCCGGCGAACCGTCGCGGCACCGCGATGGGCATGTGGGGCGCGGTCGCCGGCGTGGCCACCCTGGTCGGCCCGATCCTCGGCGGGGTGCTGATCGACTCGCTCGGCTGGGAGTGGATCTTCTTCATCAATGTGCCGGTGGGCATCGTCGGGCTGTTCCTGGCGCTGCGGCTGGTGCCGAGGCTGCCGGTGCACTCGCATCGATTCGACGTCGTCGGCGTGGTGTTGTCCGCGATCGGCATGTTCCTGCTGGTGTTCGGCATCCAGGAGGGTGAGACCTACGACTGGGGCACCATCGCCGGGCCGATCTCGGTGTGGTCGCTGATCATCGCCGGCGTGGTGGTGCTGACCGCGTTCGTCGTCTGGCAGGCGCACAACAGGGCCGAGCCGCTGGTGCCGCTGAGCCTGTTCCGTGACCGCAACTTCTCGCTGGCCAACATCGGCATTACCAGCGTCGGATTCGCCATCACCGCCATGGCGTTCCCGCTGATGCTGTACGCGCAGAAGGTGCTGGACCTGTCGCCGACGAAGGCGGCGCTGCTGATGATTCCGATGGCGGTGCTCTCCGGCGGGCTGGCCAAACCGGTCGGCAACCTGGTGGACCGGATGCACCCGCGGTATCTCGGCGGCTTCGGGCTGGTGTGCATGATCGTCGCCCTGGTGTGGCTCTGGGTGATCCTCACCCCAGGCCGGGCGATCTGGGAGCTGGAGCTGCCGATCGCGCTGATGGGCATCGCGAACGCGTTCATGTGGTCGCCGCTGTCGGCGACGGCGACGCGGAACCTGCCGATGCGCGCTGCCGGTGCCGGCTCCGGCGTGTACAACACGACCCGGCAGGTCGGCGCGGTGCTCGGCAGCGCCGGCATCGCCGTGTTGATGCAGTCCCGGCTGGTCGCCGCGTTCGGCGCGCGGGCGGGCTCAGCCGGTTCCTACGACAGCACGGGGCCGCTGCCGCCGGCGGTGCGGGACGGGTTCGCCTCCGCCATGGGCGAGTCGCTGCTGCTGCCCGCCGCGGTGCTGGTGATCGGGCTCGTCGCGGTGCTGCTCTTCTCCCGGCCGACCCAGGTGGCATCGCGGGTGCGGTCAGCGCCCGAGGTGCACCGCGTAGACGCCGGTGACGGTGTTGTGCGAGCCGGTGAGCACCGTGGGCACGCCGGGTAGCGAGATCACCGCCGTCACACACAGGTCGTAGCGGGCATCGGCTGCGACGTCGATGACGGTGCCGTCGGATTCGGCACAGTCGCCGCCGGGCGCGACGGTGCGGATGCGCAGCGAGTCCGGCGGCACGTGTTGGTCGCGCAGCGCCACCGCGGCGACATCGGTGAGCTGCGCGAGAGTCGGGTGCGCTGCGGATGTCTCGATCAGTCGGCCGGCGTCCCGCGCCGCCTGCGTGACCGCGAGCGTGGCGGCCTGCAGCCGGAGCACCCCGATCATGATGTACACGGTGGGGATGAGCAGCAACACGGCGAGGAAGACGACCTCGATCAGTGCCCGCCCGTCCTCGCGGGTGGCCTCGGCCCGCGGGGTCGGCGACGCTGCCGCGATGACGGCGGTCGCGGGGCTACGGGATCTCGCGGAGCGCATGGGCCGTGACGGAGATCGGTGGCAGCACCCCGTCGAGCAGTGCGACGAGGCCGGGGGAGTCCATGGTGCAGTGCACCTCGATCAGCCGCTGGTCGGTCGCGGCGCTGGTGCACGCGACGGTGTCCGCAGTGGATCCGGCGATTGTGTGGGTCATCAGGTCGGCGGCGCGCCGCGACGCGGCGGAGTCGGGGACGTCCGCGTTGGCCGCGTACCGCGCCGCCTGGGCCGCCGCGCTGGTCAGCAACGAGCGCGAGTACGCCCACACCCCGACGCTGACCAGTGCCAGGAACAGCACCATCAACAGCACGACCACCATCGCGAACTCGGCGACGGAGGAACCTCCGTCATGCCGGATCCCGCGTCGCGCCGTCAGTTGCCGCTGATCGAGTCGAACGCGTTCGTCACGGCGGTGACCACGGCGTCCTGAAATACACCGAGCAGCACTATCACGACGATAGCGGTCATCATGGTGATCATTACCCATCCTGGGACATCCCCCCGATCGTCCTGGAGGTCGGTCCTGCGGGCGGTGGTCCCGGTCGGGTCGTCGTGCATCTCGTTCTCCTTGCGATGGGGTGCGGGTCGGACGGGTGGTCGGTGGGCGGACGGGATCAGTGGTGGTCATTGCGCGACGGTGGTGATGGCGACCAGGCCGGGGAAAAAGGCGAACAAGATGGTAATCGGTAGAATGAAGAAAACAACCGGAATCATCATGAATATCTCTTTTCGCCCGCCGGCTTCGAGTAGTTGCCGCTTGCCCAGCGCGCGCACATCGGCCGCCTGCGCCCGCAGCACCTCGGCCATGGGGGTGCCGCGTTCGACGGCGACGGCCATGCCGTCCAGGAAGCGGGACAGCGGCTCGAGCTGGGTGGCGTCCCGCGCGTGCTGCAGTGCCTCCTGCAGCGGGGCGCCGGCGTGCGTGTCGGCCACGATCGCGCGGAGCTGCTGGGCGAGGTGGCCGTGGGCGAGCCGGGTGATGCGGTCGATCGCTCCGAGCGGGCCCTCGCCGGCCGCCACGGCCAACGCGAGCATCTCGGCGATGACCGGGAACTCGGCCAGGATTTCGGTGTTGCGCCGGGAGACGGCCTGGGTGAGCCACCAGTCGCGGGCCAGCACACCGGCGACCGCGGAGCCCAGCACGATGATGGTCAGCAGCAGCGCGCTGTGATGGCCGGTCAGCAGCACCAGCAGCGAGATCAGCACGCCGCCCCCGCCGCCGATGGCGCCCCAGACGACCTGCTCGGTGCGGAACTGCTCGACGGTGGTGGTCAGCTGCAGGCTGTCCAGCCGGCGCTGCACGGCCGCCCGGCCGCCGACGACCTTGTCCAGGAAGCGCACCGCGTCCCGCAGGATCGGCGTGGTCAGGCGGCTCAGCGCGCTGCCGGGATGCGGGCGGGTGGTGGTCAGCAGCTCGGACGGTGCAGTCGTATCGACCAGGTACGGGGCGACCCGGTCGGCCAGCGTCGGCCGCCGCAGCGGCGGGGAGGAGCCGATCGCCAGTAGTAGCCCCAGTGCGGCGAGCAGCCCGATCCCGGCGCCGATCAAGGTCAACGTCATCGCAGCACCCGCTGCTCCTCCGGCAGCCGGCCGATCCGGACCATCATCCGATAGGCGGCGATCGACAGGCCGGCCCCGATCAGCAGGATCAGCGTGCCGGTGGCCGTGTCGTAGGCGGCGAGCGTCTCCCGGCGGGTGGACAGCAGCACGAGCACCAGCCACGGTGCGGCCACGGCCATCCGCGCGGCGTTGACCGACCAGGACTGGCGGGCGAGCAGCTCGGCCCGCGCCCGGGCCTCCTCGCGCAGGAACGCGCTCAATGTCGACAACAGGCGCACCAGATCGGTCCCGCCCACCTCCCGCGCGACGCGCAACGATTCGCAGACCCGGTCGCCGACCGGGTCCGCGAGCGCCGCCTTGAGCCGATCGAGGGAGTCGTTGAACGCGCCGGAGGCGCGGTAGTCCCGACCGAACGAGCGGAACGGCTCGCGCAGTTGCTCCGGGCCGCGCTGCCCGATGGCCCACAGCGCCTCCGGTAGGGACAGACCCGCGCGCACTCCCGACGTGAGGTTGTCCACCACCTCGGGCCAGAGTTCCCGCAGGTCGGCCTGGCGCCGTCGCCGGAGCCGGCGCACCATCATCCAGGGCGTCCAGGAGGCGAACGCGGCGAAGATCACCGAGACGGACACCGACCGGGTGGCCACGAACGTGATCAGCAGGCAGGCGACGGCCGCGGCGACCTGCAGCGCGACGATCTGTGCGGGACGGACGCCGCTCAGGCCCGCCTGGAGCAGGATCTCGCGTAGCCGATAGCCGCGGGCGCGCGTCGGCGGGTCCGTCCGGGCCGGGCGGGCAAGACCGACCCAGATCAGCAGCATTCCGGTTCCGGCGACCAGGCCGACCAAGGCGCCCACGCGGAGCCCTCCTTTCGACTGCGCTGGGGACGGGCCTCATCGACTGTAAAGTGATGCCCCGGTCGCCCGGTACCTCGTGCCGATCTATCCACACAACTTCACCGGAATGAGTGAAGATCTCCCGGTCCGGGCACCTATTCAGCAGCTCGCCGTGACGAGGAAGCGACGAGTTGGCACCGCGGCGCTCGGCGGTGACGCCGTCCTCGCCGAGCCCGTCGCACCGCCGGACGCGACGGGCGCGGCCGCAGCCGCGCGATTACACTGGCGTGCGGTGTGCCGGGAAGTCTGGTCGGCGTCGTACTGACGGCTGACAGAGTCGCGCCGACGACCTCTCGAACGGACCGCCTGTGAATTCGACCCGCCGCCGTTTCCGCGCCGAACGCCGCCGCTTGGCGACGCTGCTGCGCACCGAGACGGTCGGGGGCGCGTTCCTGGTCATCGCCGCGATCGCCGCGGTCATCGCCGCGAACTCCCCGCTGCACGACGCCTACGTCGCGGCACGCGACTGGACCGTCGGCCCGAGCGCGCTCGGGCTGCACCTGACGCTGGGGGAGTGGACGTCCGACGGGCTGTTGGCCGTCTTCTTCTTCCTGGCCGGCCTGGAGCTCAAGTACGAGTTCGTGCGCGGGGAGCTGCGCGATCCGCGGCGGGCGGTGGTGCCGGTGGCCGCGGCGGTGGGCGGCATGGCGGCGCCGGCCGTCGTGTACGTGCTGGTCAACTGGCACATCCGGGGCGACCTGGTGGGCTGGGCGATACCGACCGCGACCGACATCGCGTTCGCGCTGGCGGTTCTGGCCGTCGTCGGCCGGCACCTGCCGCCGATGCTGCGCACGTTCCTGCTCACCCTGGCCGTGGTCGACGATCTGCTGGCGATCGCGGTGATCGCGGTGTTCTACACCCGCGACGTGCGCCCGCTCTACCTGCTGCTCGCGGTGGTCGTCTGGGTGGCGTTCACTGCGCTGGTGCACGTGCGGCGGCCGCGGCGCTGGCAGCTC
The DNA here is from genome assembly GCA_964539345.1 of uncultured Actinomycetes bacterium. Lineage (GTDB taxonomy): Bacteria > Actinomycetota > Actinomycetes > Mycobacteriales > Nakamurellaceae > Nakamurella. Next base: position 7,393 of record CAZIIX010000038.1, read on the forward strand.
GCGCCGGCGGTGGTGCTCGCGCTGGTCACCTGGGGGCTGATGCATGCCTCGGGCGTGCATGCCACGGTCGCCGGGGTCCTGCTCGGATTCGCCATCCCGGTGCTGGGCCGACGCCGGGACGGCGGTGACGAGGAATCGCCCCGCGAGCATCCGCCGACGCTGGGGCGGCGGCTCGACGCGTCGCTGCGCCCGTTCTCGGCCGGGCTGGCCGTTCCGCTGTTCGCGTTCTTCGCCGCCGGGGTGGCGGTGGGCGGCATCGGCGGGCTGGTCGACTCGGTGGAGAGCCGGATCACGCTGGGTGTGACGGGGGGTCTGGTGTTGGGCAAGACCATCGGGATCTTCCTGACCACGGCACTGGTGGCGCGGGTGGCGCGCTCGCCGCTGCTGCGCGTGCTGCACCCGATCGACCTGCTCGGGCTGGCGGTCCTCGGCGGGGTGGGGTTCACGGTGTCGCTGCTGATCGGCGAGCTCGCGTTCGGCCACTCCGAGCAGCTGGCCGACGAGGCCCGCATCGGGGTGCTGCTCGGTTCGGTCATCGCGGCGTTGATCGCGGCGCTGATCCTGGGTCTGCGCAGCCGGCACTACCGCCCCCAGGCCGAAGCAGAACAGCGGGCCGAGCGGGAGAAGGCCGCCGAGCGGGAGAAGGGCGCGGAGCGGGAACACGGCGCGGAGCGGGAGAAGGGCGCGGAGCGGGAGCACGGCGCGGAGCGGGAGCGCGACGCGGCACAGCAGTCCGGGCACGCACATGCGACGGCGAGCAGCGAGACCGGCGCCGACAGCGCCGAATAGGTCGAATAGGCCGAGCAGCTAGCGCAACAGCCCCGCCACCGACTGGCCGAACAGCCGGCCGCGCACGTCCTGCAGCGCGACCTCGATGGCGCCGGTGAGCACGCCCTCCTCAGTGATCTGGGTCAGCGCCACCGGCGGGCGCACGAACGCGACCCGGCCGAGGTGCGCCGAGACGAGGTCGAGCAGCCGGCGACCGCCGGCAAGCGCGACCGGCCCGCCGAGCACCAGCAGACCGGGGTCGAGGATCGTCGAGATCGCGGCGGCGCCGGTGGCGATCCGCGCGGCCAACTCGGCCAGGAGCTCGTCCCCGTCGCGGCTCTGCAACGCCTGCTGCACGATGGCGGCCGGGTCGCTGCCGCGAATACCGTAGGTGCGGGCGAGCGCCCGGATGCCCTGCCCGCCGACCAGCTGCTGGAACGCGCCGGCGGCGCCGCGATCGACCCGGGGCTGCTCGTCGAGCCCGTGCACGGGCAGATAGCCGATCTCGCCCGCGCCGCCGTGCGCGCCGGCGCGCAGCCGGCCGTCGAAGACCAGCCCGAGACCCACACCACGGCCGAGCCACAGCACCGCGTAGTCGTCCCGTCCGCGGGCCGCGCCCTGGCTGCCCTCGGCGACGGCCGCCAGGTTGACGTCGTTGCCGTGGCTGACCGGGATGCCCAGGTCCTGCTCGATCTCCTCCCGCAGCCCGGGCTTCTCCCATCCGTGCAGGTGCCGAGCGTGGCGCAGCGCGCCGGTCACCGGGTCGATGACGCCAGGGGTGGCGATGACGACCTGGTTGATGTCCGCGCGGGTCAGCCCCGCGGCGGCGATGACGCCGTCGACGGCCGACCGGGCCTCGTCATGCGGATCGGAGTCGCGGCGCTGCGGCACCGGGACGGTGTGGCTGGCGACCACCTCACCGATCAGCGACGCGAGCGCCGCGACGCTGCCGTGCTGCTCGACGTGCACGCCCACGACGTGCCCGGCCGCCGAATTGACCCGGTAGGTCTTCGCCCGCGGACCGGGACCGCCGGCGACCATCCCCGCCTCCTGGATCAGCTCCCGCGCCGCGAGGCGCTCCAGCAGGGCCGAGACGGTGGGCTTGGACAGGCCGGTGAGCTCCCCGATCCGCGCTCGGGTCATCGGGCCGTGGTCGAGCAGCAGGCCCAGCACGATCTGGTCGTTGATCTGGCCCAACAGGCGTGGCGAGTCCGCGCCACTGCGTATCACGGCTCCGGAGGACTCCATCTGATCCATCATGCCGTAGCGGTGGGCCCCGTCAACGTATCCACGACGGCTCGCGTGTTGGCCAGTGTCGCACCGAAACTGGCGATCGCCGGCGCGTCGTCGCCGGTCACGCCGCTGACCCCCATCTCGATCAGGATCGCGTCCGGACGACGCCGCCGCACCTGCGCGACGATCGTGCGCATCCAGTCGTGCCGATGACGGTCGCGGGTGACGACCAGCACGGAGGCCGCGGCGTCGTAGTCGCTGTCGGACAGCGCGTCGCCCGGGCCGACCACGATCTCCCGGCTCTCCGGCCCGAGGTGCGGCGCGGGCCCCCAGGGGATGACGCCGACCGCGATGTTCGGGGTGTCCGTGCAGCGGATGACGAGGATCGGCTGTCGCAGCCCCGGCAGCGGTCCCGCGATCTGCAGCGCGCTGCGGGCCACGAGGGCGGAGGCGTCGGGACCGCCGGAGCGGCCGTCCTCGGACGAGCCGGCGACCGTGATCGACTCGCGGCCCGCCGCCGCGGGCTCGCGGCCCGGCGCCGAGGGCTCCCCGTCGGTCGCCGCGGACTCCCCGGCCACCACGCGCTGTCCGCCGGCCACCACACGCCCCCGGCCGGCCGCCGCGCGTCCGCGCACCGCGGCCACCCCGACCGTCGCACTGCGCGCGGCCGCGTCGGCCAGCCGCTCCTCGGGCAGCGTTCCGTCCAGCACCGCCGCGACGATGGTGTCGCGGATCGCGTCGATCTCCTCCTCGGGCCGGGTGCTGCCGCCGATGCACAGCAGGTCGGCGCCGGCGGCCAGCGACCGCACGGCCGCGTCCGGAATACCGTAGGCGTCGGCCACTGCCGCCATCTCCAGCGCGTCGGTGACGATGGCCCCGTCGAAACCCAGGTCGCCGCGCAGGATCTCGGTGAGCCAGCGGGCCGACACCGTCGCCGGCAGCTCGTCGACCGCCGGCACCAGCAGGTGCCCGACCATGATGGACAGGATGCCTGCGTCGATGGCGGCCGCGAACGGCGGGAGCGCCTCGGCGCGCAGCCGGTCGAGGTCGGCGTCCAGCACGGCGAGATGCCGGTGGGTGTCGGCGTCCGTGTCGCCGTGACCGGGGAAGTGTTTGGCGCACGCCGCCACCCCCGCCTCCTGCTGCCCGGCGACCCAGGCCGCGGTGTGCCGGGAGACCAGGCTCGGGTCGGCCCCGAACGACCGGCTGCCGATGACCGGATTGTTCGGATCGACGGCCACGTCCGCGCACGGCGCGAAGTTCACCGACACGCCGGCGGCGGCCAGCAGCCCACCGGCCTCCTGGGCGATCCGTCGGGTGAGCCCGACATCGTCGGCGCGTCCGAGCGCCGCCGCACCGGGGAATCGCGACCCGGTGGCCGCATCCAGCCGCGTGACGTCGCCCGCCTCCTCGTCGATGGCGATGACGACGGAGGGGCGCTCGGCGAGCAGCTCCGCAGTGAGCGCGGCGACCTGGTCGGCGTCGACCGTGTTGCGGGCGAACAGGCACACGCCGCCCATCGACCCACCGATGCGGCGCCGCACCCACTCGGGGGCGGTCAGCCCGTCGAAGCACGGCAGCAGGACGGCGTCCGCCCAGTCGACGAGCCGTGCGGGGACGCCTGCCCGCGGCGGCTGCGTCATCCCTTCACCGCCCCGGAGGTGATGCCGGTGGCGACGTTCTTCTGGATGATGGAGAACAGGATGACGACGGGCAGCGACACCAGTGTCGACGCCGCCATCAGCGCGGCCCAGTCGATGCCCTTCTGGGTGATGAACGTGTCCAGCCAGATGGTGATCGTCTGCTTCTTGTTGTCGGTGAGCAGCACCAGCGCGAACAGGTACTCGTTCCAGGCCTGGATCACCGAGAAGATCGTGGTGGCCACCAGACCGGGCGCGGCCAGCGGCAGGATGATCCGCCGGAACGCCTGGCCGCGACTGCAGCCGTCCACCAGCGCCGCCTCCTCCAGATCCTGGGGCACCGCCGAGATGAACCCGCGCAGCATCCACACGGTGAACGGCAGCACGAACGCCAGATACGTGATGCCCAAGCCGATCAGCGAGTTCGTCATGCCCGCCTCGTTGAGCATCAGGTACAGCGGGATGATCAGCCCCTCCAGCGGCACCATCTGGATCGCGATGACCAGGATCACCAGCGCGGTGCGGCCGTTGAAGTTCATCCGGGCGAGCGCCAGCGACGCGATGAACCCGATGGCCAGCGCGACCAGCGCCGTGCCGCCGACGACCAGCACCGAGTTGAGCATGCTGGTCAGGAACCGCGGCTGGTGCAACGCCTTGTCGTAGGAGCCGAGCGTGACCGGCATGGGGAACCACTGCGGCACCACCCGCTGCAGGTTCTTGCCGATCTTGAACGAGCTGGCGACCATCCAGTAGACGGGGAAGATCATCACCAGCGCCATGGCCAGCGCGAGCAGGTTCCAGCCGCCGCGGAAGACGCGTTGCCGCTGCCGGCGGGCCCGGGCGGCGCGGCGCAGCTTCTCGGCATGGGCCTGCTCGGCCTCGTCGACGACGTAGGGGCGGCGCGGGGCCGCTGCCGTGACGGTCACTTCTCGACCCTTTCTGCGGTGGTGGCGCGCAGCACGTGTTTGACCGCGTAGGCGGACAGCGTGGCCAGCAGCATGACGCTGACCAGCGCGATGGCGGCGCCGTAGCCGAAGTTCTTCTTGCTGAACGACTCGACGTACGACCAGATGCTGATGGTGTAGTAGTGCTGGTTGCCGGTGCCCACGTTGCGGAACAGCCACACCTGGGCGAACACACGATAGTCCCAGATGATCGACAGCGTCGTGATGATCAGCAGGGTGGGTTTGATCGCCGGGAACGTGACGTTGCGGAACAGCCGGAACGCGCCGGCCCCGTCCAGCCGGGCGGCCTCGGTGTGCTCCTGCGAGACCGCCGTCATGGCGGCATGCAGGCTGATCACCACGAACGGCAGGGCGCCCCAGACGACGATCGCCGTGATGATCATCCATCCGGTGAACGGCTCGCGGAACCAGTTGAAGTTGCGGTCGGAGAGGATGCCGATCTTCCACAGCGAGTAGTTCAGCACCCCGAAGCTCTGGTCGATCAGCCAGCGCCAGATGGGCATCGCGATGATCGGCGGCATCGACCATACCGCGACCATGGAGGTCAGGAGCGTGACGCGGACCCAGCCGGAGACCTTCGTCAGGAGTTGGGCGAGCAGCAGCCCGCCGATGATCGTGATACCCACCGCGGCGAGGACGAACTCGACGGTGCGGATGAGCGCTTCCCAGAAGTGGTGGTCGGTGAAGACGGCAACGTAGTGGTCGAAGCCCACCCAGGTGGCCGGTTTGCCCAGGACCTGGCCGAGCCGATAGTCCTGCAGCGAGATGATGATGAGCCGGACCAGCGGCACGCCCAGGATGGCGACGAACACGATGAGCATGGGCGCGACCATCAGGTACGGCGCGATGCGGGGTTCCCGGGTCGCCGATCCGGCCCGGTTCGCGGAGAGGGTCCGCGGTGGGGGCGCCGTCTGGACGGTCATGGTCGATCTGGTCCTTACCGAGGCGAGAAGCTATGACGGAGGTCTCGGGTGATTCCCGCGGCCCGGGCGCATGCCGCGTCCGGGCCGCAGGAATCGATCACGGTGTGCCGGGCGCTACTGGTTGAGCAGATCGTTGAGCTGCTCGTCCGCCTCCGCCGCCGCGTCATCGATCGACTCGGTGCCGGTCAGCGCCGCATTGAAGTAGTTCTGCAGCACCCGGGCATCCTCGACGGCCGGCCAGTTCTTCGAGTTCGGGATGAACCGTCCGGTGGACGCGGCCTTGACCGCCACCTGCGCAGCCACGTTGTCCGCCGGGGCGGCGATGCTGGTGGTGTTGGGGATGTAGCCCGCGTTGGCCAGCACCGTCTGGTACTTGTTGCCGGTCAGCAGGTACGTGTAGTACTTCGCCAGATCGGCGTGGTCGGAGTTCGCGTTGATGACGATGTCCGATCCGCCCAGGAACTGCGGCATCACGGTGCCCGGCTCGTGCCCGGGCATGACGAACATCGACAGCTTGCCCTCCAGATCCGGGTTGCCGTTCTCGCCGCCGGTGACCACGCCCGGCATCCACGTCGGGTCGATGATCATCGCGGCCTGCTCCTGCGCCATGATCGTGGCGTCCTGACCCTCGTCGGTGTCGCCGCTGTTGCGGGAGACTGCGTCATAGAGTTCCTTCAGCCGTTCGACACCGGCCTTGGCCTCGTCCGAGGACAGGGCGCCCTTCCAGCTGCCGTCGTCCTGCTGGACGGCGATCTCGCCACCGAAGTCCCAGATGAAGGAGATGGCCTCGTACCAGTACTGGCTGGCGAAGTACAGGCCCGAGTAGGACCCGTCGTCGCCGTGTGCCTTCAGCAGTGCCTCGGCCGCGGCCTGCACGTCGTCCAGGCTGTCGTACGGCGGCTCGACACCGGCCTCGGCGGCCAGGTCGGAGCGCACGATCCCGGCGCGCACCCCGGCGTAGTACGGCACGGCGATCTGCTTGCCGTCGTAGACCGAGGACTCCTGCAGGCCCTTCAGCCAGGTGCTGTTGTTGTCGAAGTAGCTCGCGTCGAGCTCGAGCAGCGCGTCCTCGGCGGCGAACTGCGCGACCTGGGTGTTGCCGAGCTCGAGCACGTCGGGCGCGTCGTCGCCGCTGTCGGCCAGGCCGGCCAGCACCTTGGTCGTGTACTCGCCCCAGGTCTGCTCCTGCAGGTTCACGGTGGCTCCGGTGGCCGCCTCGAACTCCTTGTTGAGGTCATCGATGCCGATGTCCTTGAGCGTGTCGCCCTGCAGCCAGACGTTCAGCGTGACGCCGTCGCCCTGCGGGGGCTCCGGGCCCTCGGCGGGGGATTCGGCCTCGCTGTCGTCGGCGGGCGCCTCGGACGCGGCATCGTCGGCCGGGGCCTCGGACTCCGCATCGTCGGCGGGGGCGGCGGACTCGGCGTCGTCGGCGGGGGCCTCCTGCGACTGGGACTGTGACGCGGCGTCGTCGTTGCCGGCATCGGTGGACGAACCGCAGCCGGCTGCGACCACCATCACTGCGGCTGCGGCCGCCGCGGTGGCGATCCTCAGCGCACCATGCGCTCTTCTCATTCTCACTCCTCCGGTGTGGGACTCCCCGGCTGCTGCCGGGAGGCGGGTGCCCTTCCGATGGGTGCGTGCCATCGGAATAATTAGGATAGTTTCCCTATCAAATAGACCGGAGGATGTTTCGTCAAGACGTGG
>CAZIIX010000039.1:0-14590 GCA_964539345.1 uncultured Actinomycetes bacterium
GGCAACCATCGACCGGCTCGATGCGGAACTCACCGCCCTGGCCGACGAGCTGCGAACGGCCACCGACGCGCTGGAGACCATCCCCGAGGAGATCGCCGCCCACGACGCCGGACTCGCCGCAGCGCGCGAGCAGGCCGCCAGGATCGACGGACTCGACGCCTCGGTCGCAGCGACCGGCGAGACGCTGCGCGCGGCCGAGTCGATCCCGGCACTGACCGACACCCTCACCGCCGCCCAGGACGCACAACGGCACCGTACCGACGCCCATCACCGGGCCCGCGAAGCACGGCTCGATCTGATGGACCGGCGCCTCGCCGGCATCGCCGCCGAACTCGCCGGCACCCTCCGGGACGACCTGCCCTGCCCGGTGTGCGGTTCCGCGTCGCACCCGCACCCCGCCGCGGCCGCCGACGACCAGGTGCGCGCAGACGACGTCGCCCGCGCGCAAGAGGTCGAGGAACGCGCGAACCAGGACCGGGCCGCCGCCGAGCGCGACGTCACCTCCGCGCAGCACGCGCTGGACGCCGCCCGGGCCGCGGCTCACGGCAAGTCGATCGAACAGGCCACGGACGACCACCGGCGGGCCACCGAGGCGCTCGACGCGGCGCGCGCCGCGGCGGCGCAGATGCCGGAGTGGAGCGAGGCCCTCCGCGCCCTGCACGACCGGCAGCAGCGTCTGACCGAACGGCGGACCGACCTGCTGCAGCGGACCGAAGCGGCCCGCACCCAGCTGGACGCCGTGCACCGCACCGTGGACGAACGTGCAGCACGACTGGCCGCGGCAGCCGGCGCCTTCAGCACCGTCGCCGAGCGACGGCAATGCCTGATCGACGCCGCCGGCGGCCTGGACGACTGGGCCGAGGCCGCCGAAGAGGCACACCGCGCCGCACGCGCCGCGGCCGCCGCCCGCTCCGACCGGGACGCTGCCGCCACCGCAGCCGGCTTCGCGGACTGGCAGCAGGCCGTCGACGCCGGCGCACTCGACGTCGCCGCCGCCCGGACGCGCGTCACCGACCACCACCAGCAGGTGCTGGTCGTCGAGACCGAACTCCGACATCCCGACCTGGCCATCGACGGAGAGTTGCCACCGATCGACCTGGACGAGCCGCAGCGACGCGCCGACGCCGCGACGGCGCGGGATGCCACGGCGCAGGACCACCTGGCGACCGCAGCACACCGCATCACCCGAGTCACGGCCGCCGCCGCCCGGCTGCGCCAGGCCTGGCAGCAGCGCGAACCGATCGCGGCCACCACCGAGCGGATCGTCGCGTTGACCGACGTCATCCAGGGCCGCGGACAGAACACGCGATCGCTGTCGCTGCGCAGCTACGTGCTCGCCCTGAAACTGCAGCGGGTGGCCGCCGTCGCCAGCCAACGGCTCCAGGCCATGTCCAGCGGGCGATACAGCTTCGAGCACAGCGCCGAACGCGAATCGCATGGCAGGGCCGGCGGTCTCGGCCTGGACATCATGGACGCGCACTCCGGGCTGGTGCGGTCGGCCAAGACACTCAGCGGGGGAGAGTCGTTCCTGGCGTCCTTGGCGCTCGCCCTCGGGCTGGCCGATGTGGTCGCCGCCGAATCCGGGGGCAGGCTGCTGGACACCATGTTCATCGACGAAGGATTCGGCTCACTCGACGGCGACGCCCTCGACCTGGTGATGGCAACCCTGGACGAACTCCGCGCCGGCGGACGCGTCGTCGGCGTCGTCTCGCACGTCGGCGAGATGCGGCAACGCATTCCGAACCGACTCCATGTCGTCACGACCCCGTCCGGTTCCGCCGTCGAAACGATCCTCGGATAGCCGCGCCGGCCGGTGCCGCACGGTCAGCGGTAGAGCAGGCTCACCGCCACGGCCACACCGACGAGGACCACCCCGGCCCGGAAGATGCGCACCCGTTCGGGCAGCGCACGCCAGCGCAGCACCAGCCAGACCCCGGCGGCTACCACCAACAGCCCCACCAACAGGGCGCCGAGGATGCCCGCCACGACCAGCCCGGTGACGAAGATCGCCAGCACCACGGCCATCACCAGCAGCTGGGAAGGCCGAATGCTCGGCGCCGACCGCCGGCGGGCCGACGACCGTGTACCGCGACGAGGAGCCGTCATAGCTCGATCCTCGCACGACCCCCGGACCCACCGGTCCGCAACCGGCCGAACGGAGCGTGACCCGTCGCTATTCTGTTCGGGTGGATCAGCGCAACGACCAGGACGTCATCGGACTCATCCGCGCGCGCCAGGCGGGCTCGCGCGACGACGGACATCGGCTGGGCCTGGCCGTCGAGGGCGGCGGCATGCGGGGCATCGTCTCCGGCGGCATGCTCCTCGCCCTCCGCGACCTCGACCTGCTGCCGCTGTTCGACACCTACTACGGCACCTCGTCCGGCTCCTTGAACATCGCCTACGCGATCGGCGGCGCCGATTGGGACGGGCTGTCCGTCTACTACGACCATCTCACCCGCGGCTTCATCCGCCGACAACGTCGGTGGGACGTCCGCAAACCGTTGCTGGACATGGCCTATGCCTTCGACCAGGTGATGACGAAGACCGTGCCCATCGGGTGGCAGCGCATCCGCCAGGCGCCCCGCCCGGCCTACGCAGTGCTCACCAACGTCGACGCCGCCCGCCCCGAACTGCTCGACATCCGCGGCCTGGGCGACGACGGTATCGACTACCTGAAGGCGGGCGCGTGGATGCCGTGGCTGGCCGGCAGACCCCCGGTGATCGGCGGCACCCGCTACATCGACGGCGGACTGCTCTGCCCCGACCCGGTCTATGCCGCCGTGGACGACGGATGCACCGACGTGCTGCTGCTCAACACCTCCCCGCAGGGGGCGTGGCCCGCCGTCCCGCGATCGCGGCCGCTGCTGCGGTCGGTCCTCAATCGCTGGCAGCCCGGCCTGGGCGACCAGTACGTCCGGACCCGCGCACGCTGGGACGCCGACCGGGCGGGCGCGCGATACGACCGCGACGTGCGCATCGGCGACGCCGCGGTCCGACGCGTCGCCACTCCGGCGGGCGCCCACCACGTCGCGCAGCTCACCCGCGACCGCGGGGCGCTGATCGACGGGGCGCGCGTGGGCTACCAGACGATCACCGACCTGTTCACCGACGGCCGCAAGAAGCCATTCGTGTCGCTGACCATGCGCTGACCCTGCCCGGACCTGGCGCGGCCAATTCCGGCGCGCGGACGTCCGATAGGCTGAGCACTTGCACGAACGCCGCCCGACGCGGCATGTTCATCCGGCAGGATCAGGAGTACCAGCGTGGCCGCCAGTCGTCTCGATAACGTCATCTCCTTGGCGAAACGTCGCGGATTCGTCTTCCCCGCCGGTGACATCTACGGCGGCACCCGGTCCGCCTGGGATTACGGCCCGCTGGGGGTCGAACTCAAGGAGAACATCAAGCGGCAGTGGTGGCAGTCGATGGTCCGGGGCCGTGACGACGTCGTCGGCCTGGACTCGTCGATCATCCTGCCGCGCCAGGTGTGGGTCGCGTCCGGACACGTCTCGGCGTTCACCGACCCGCTCATCGAGTGCCTGTCCTGCCACAAGCGGCACCGCGCCGACCAGCTCCAGGAGGCGTTCGCTGCCAAGAAGGGCATCGCCGACCCGGACTCGATCCCATTGGCCGACATCGCATGTCCGGACTGCGGCACCCGGGGCCAATGGACCGATCCGCGCCAGTTCAACATGATGCTGCAGACCTACCTCGGCCCGGTACAGGACGAGTCCGGCCTGCACTACCTGCGGCCGGAGACCGCCCAGGGCATCTTCGTCAACTTCGCCAACGTGCTGGGAGCGGCCCGCAAGAAGCCGCCGTTCGGCATCGGCCAGATCGGCAAGAGCTTCCGCAACGAGATCACGCCGGGCAACTTCATCTTCCGCACCCGCGAGTTCGAACAGATGGAGATGGAGTACTTCGTCGAGCCGGGCACCGACGAGACCTGGCACGAGTACTGGATCGACGAGCGCACCAACTGGTACGTCGAGCTGGGCATCGACCGCGAGAACCTGCGCCACTACGAGCATCCGAAGGAGAAGCTCTCGCACTACGCCAAGCGCACCGTCGACATCGAGTACCGCTTCGGCTTCTCCGGCGGCGAGTTCGGCGAGCTGGAGGGCATCGCCAACCGGACCGACTTCGACCTGTCGACACACTCGGAACATTCCGGCAAGGACCTGCGCTACTTCGACCAGACCACCGGCGAGCGGTGGACACCGTACGTGATCGAGCCCGCCGCCGGCCTGACCCGGTCGCTGATGGCGTTCCTGGTCGACGCCTACCACGAGGACGAGGCGCCGAACACCAAGGGCGGCGTCGACACCCGCACGGTGCTGCGGCTCGACGCGCGGCTGGCGCCGGTGAAGGCGGCGGTGCTGCCGCTATCGCGGAACGCCGACTTGTCGCCGGTGGCACGCGATCTCGCCGGGACACTGCGCAAGCGATGGAACGTCGACTTCGACGATGCCGGGCAGATCGGCCGCCGCTACCGCCGCCAGGACGAGATCGGCACGCCGCTGTGCGTCACAGTGGACTTCGACTCGCTCGACGACCATGCCGTGACGATCCGCGAACGCGACTCGATGCAGCAGGAGCGGGTCGCGCTGGACGCCGTCGAGCGGTACCTCGGCGAGCGCCTCGCCGGCTGCTGAGCGCGGGCGCGAACGCATGACGCGGCTGTTCCTGGCGGCGACGGGCCGCACGGACGTGGGTCTGCAGCGCGACAACAACGAGGACTCGTACTTCATCGGCGACCGGACGCTCGTCGTCGCCGACGGCGTCGGGGGATCGGTCGCCGGAGAGCTGGCGTCGGAGACCGTGGTCGACGTCTTCACCCGGCTGACCCTGCCCGACGACAACGATGACGAGGACCTCGGCGGGGCCCTGGTCGACGCGGCGGCGGAGGGCAACCGGGCCATCCGGGACCTCGTGCAGCGGCGCCCGGAACTGTCCGGCATGGGCACCACGCTGACCGCGGCGGCCTGGGCCGGCCGGCGCATCGTGTTCGCACAGGTGGGCGACTCCCGCGCCTATTACCTTCCGGCGCGCGGCCCGCGCACCATGACGCAGATCACCCGGGACGACTCGTTCGTCCAGTATCTCGTCGACCGTGGCAAGATCACCGCCGAGCAGGCCGCCGTGCACCCGCGCCGCAACGTGATCCTGCAGGCGCTGGATGGCACCCCGGTGACGCCCGCGCTGACGGTCATGGCGCTCGTCCCTGGCGACCGGTACCTGCTCTGCTCCGACGGGCTGTCGGACTACGTGCCGCGCGAGGCGGTCGAGGCCGTGCTCCGGGACATCGCCGACCGCGACGAGGCCGCCGACGCCACCATCGATCTCGCCCTGGAGGCCGGGGCTCCGGACAACGTCACGGTGATCGTCGCCGACGTGCAGGAGCGTGCCGACGAGCAGCCGGCCCAGCAGGACCAGCCATGACGGATGTCAGGGCGCAGTCATGACCGTTGACCTGCGCGCCGCTCGTCGCGCAGGGACATCGTGGATCCATGACGACGTCCACGAGACCGCCCGCCCCGACCCGCACCGGGACCGCTGACCGTTCGGATCCGGCGCACCCGGCCGTCCGACTCGCCGACCTGCACAAGTCGTTCGGCGACATCCACGCCGTCCGCGGCATCGATCTGACCATCGAGACCGGCGGTGTGGTTGCCATTCTCGGCCCGAACGGGGCCGGCAAGTCCACCACCATCGATCTGCTGCTCGGACTGGCGGGTCCGGACCGCGGCAACGTGCGGCTGTGGGGCGGCGACCCGGCCCGCGCGGTGCGCGCCGGACGCGTCGGCGCGATGCTGCAGTCCGGAGCGCTGCTGCCGGACCTGACCGTGCGCCAGCTCCTGTCGCTGTTCGCCCGGCTGCACCGCCACCCGTTGGCCGTCGGCGAGATCCTCGAGCGGGCCGACATCACCGACATCGCCGGCCGGCGCACCACGGCACTGTCCGGCGGGCAGGCGCAGCGCGTGCGCTTCGCGCTGGCCATCACGCCCGACCCCGACCTGCTGGTGTTGGACGAACCCACCACCGCGATGGACGTCGAGCTGCGCCGCGCCTTCTGGGCGACCATGCACGAGTTCGCCGACCGCGGCACGACCGTCCTGTTCGCCACCCACTACCTCGAGGAGGCCGACGACTTCGCCGACCGCATCGTCGTGGTCTCCGGCGGTCGGGTCATCGCCGACGGCACCGGCGCAGCGCTGAAGGCCGGTATCGCCGGGCGAGTGCTCACCGCCGACATCCCGGACGCGACGGCGCCGGACCTACGCGCCCTGCCCGGGGTCGCCGGCGTCGAGCCGCACGGGACGCGAATGACGCTGCGCTGCACCGACTCCGACACTGTGCTCCGCGCGATCGTCGACCGCTACCCCCGGGCGCGCGACATCGAGATCCACGCGGCGAGCCTGGAGGACGCGTTCCTGGCACTGACCGCCGCCCAGCACTGACACCTCCGACCCCGCACGCCCGAAAGGACCTCCACCATGAGCATGGCGCTGGGCTACACCTGGATCTCCGCCCGCCTCACGTTTCGCAACACCAGATTCGTGCTGTTCACCGTTGCGCTGCCGGTGGTGATGTACCTGCTGTTCAACAGCCTGTACGGCACCGAGGTCGCCGACGGGGTCAACGTCGGTGCCTACCTGATGGTGTCCATGGCGGCCTACGGCGGAATCGGTGCGACCATCAACGCCGGGGCGCGGATCGCGATCGAACGGCAGGTCGGCTGGAATCGTCAGCTGCGGCTGTCCGCGCTCGACCCGCGCAGCTACGTGGTCTGCAAGGCCGCCGTCGCCCTGCTGGTCGCGTTGCCGGCGATCCTGCTGGTGTTCCTCGCCGGGTCGCTGGCCGGCAGCGCCGGCCTGACCTGGCAGCAGTGGCTCGGATGCGGGGTTGCGCTCTGGCTCTCGCTCATCCCGTTCGGCCTGCTCGGTGTCGTCATCGGCTACGCCGCCTCGGTCGACGCCGCCCAGTCCCTGACCATGCTGGTCTACATGGGTCTGGCGATCCTCGGCGGCCTGTGGATGCCGGTGACCGCGTTTCCCACCGTGCTGCAGCAGGTGGCGAAGGCGCTGCCGTCCTATTGGGCCGCGGAGATCGGCCGCGCCCCGCTCGCGCACGCCGGACCGCCCGTCACCGGCGTGCTCGTCCTCGCCGGATGGACCGGTGTGCTGGCCGCGATCGGCATCCGGGCGTACCGGCACAGCGGCCGCCGCCCGTGACAGGGCGGTCAACCGCGACGTGGTGCGGACGGACCGGTCCATGCGCGAGGATGAACCGGTGAGGTCGGCACGCATGGAACTGGCCGCCGGATGGCACAAGTGGGCGCTCGGCGCCGCCGTGGCGCTGTGCTTCCTGGTCCCCGCGATGGTGCAGGTGGCCGTGTCCGGCGGGTCGACGGCCGCCATCGTCGCCTTCGAGGCGCTGACGATCGCGTTCGCCGCCGCCTACCTCCTCGTCCCGCCGTGGGCGAGCAGCACCCTCTTCCGGCCGCCGACCGACCGCGCCGAGCGGCTGCGCGCCTGGTCCGGGCTGTCGGCGATGCTCGCGCTGACGGTGCCGATGATCGCGATCGGCGGAGCCGGCGTCGCCGCCGTCTGGATCTACATCGCGGTGTGCGGCGCCGCCCTTCTGCCGGCACGGCCCGCCCTGGTGGTGGCCGCCGCGCTCGCCGGCGGCATGCTCACGGTCAGTGCGCTGGCCACCGACCGGCCGCACTGGAGCGGACTGCCGTGGGAACTCGCCCTGACCCTGCTCGCCCTCACCGGCTGGATGATCGGCTTCGCCGGCAACATCCGCACCACGCAACAGCTGCGCACCGCGCAGCGCGAACTGGCGGATGCGGCCGTCACCGCCGAGCGGGAACGGATCGGCCGCGATCTGCACGACATCCTCGGCCACTCGCTCACGGCCATCACGGTCAAGACGGCGCTCGCCCGGCGGCTGCTGCCCCGGGACCGCACGGCGGCCGCGGCCGAGATGGATGACGTGGAACGCCTCGCGCGCGATGCGCTGACCGACGTCCGCGCCACCGCCGCCGGCTACCGCGATGCCTCGCTCGCCGGGGAGCTGGCGGTGGCGCGGTCGGTGCTCCAGGCCGCGGACATCCAGGCGGAGCTGCCGACCGCCGTCGACGACGTCACCCCGGCCGGGCGCGAGGTCTTCGGCTACGTGGTCCGCGAGGCGGTCACCAACGTCCTCCGTCATTCCCGGGCACGGCATTGCGCCATCGAGCTCGGCAGCGATCGCATCTGCATCACCGACGACGGCGCCTGCGACCGCTCTCCCGATGACCGCCCCGGAGACCGCCCTGCCGGTCCCGGCCCTGCCGACGACGGCGCCCGCGACCGTCCCGCCGATGACCGCCCCGCCGGCGCGGGCACCGGACTGTCCGGGCTGGCCGAGCGGGTCCGCAGTGTCGGCGGCACCCTGCAGGCCGGGCCGCTGCCGACCGGCGGCTTCCGTGTGCTGGCGACGGTCGGCCCGGCCCGGCCCCGGACGGCGTCGTCATGATCCGGCTGCTGCTCGCCGACGACCAGACGCTCATCCGCAGCGCGCTGGCGGCGCTGCTCGAGACCGAACCCGACCTGACCGTGGTGGCCGACGTCGGCCGCGGCGACCAGGTCGTCGACGCCGCGGTGGCCACGGCGCCGGACGTGGCGCTGATCGACGTGCAGATGCCCGGGCTGGACGGGCTCTCCGCGGCGGCGGAGCTGCGTGAGCGACTGCCCGCCTGTCGCGTGCTCATCCTGACCACGTTCGGCCGCCCCGGCTACCTCAAGCGGGCGCTGGCCGCCGGCGCCTCGGGATTCCTGGTCAAGGACGCACCCGCCGACCGGCTGATCGACGCGGTCCGGCGCGCGCATGCCGGGTTGCGCGTGGTCGACCCCGCGCTGGCCGTGGAGAGCATGGCCCTCGGCGACTCGCCGCTGACCGCCCGGGAGGCCGAGGTGCTCGCCGCGGCCGCCGACGGCTCTACAGTGGCAGATGTCGCCGCGCGGCTGTTCCTGTCGGAGGGCACGGTGCGCAACCATCTGTCCAGCCTGATCAGGAAGACTGGTGCCCGGACCCGCGCCGAAGCGGTGCGGATCGCCACCGACCGCGGCTGGGTGTAGCGGCGACGGACCGACACGAAGGGACGCGATGCGCTTCGGCCTGACTCTGGTGCGTTACGTGTGCGGCGTGCTGCTGCTCGGCATCGTCATCGTCGCCGGCATCGCCATCCGCATCGTGCACTTCGCGCAACCGAACGACGCCGTCACCGCGGACGCGATCGTCGTCCTGGGCGCCGCGCAGTACAACGGCCGCCCGTCGGAGGTGTTCGCCGCCCGACTCGACCACGCCGCCGGGCTCTACCGGGCGGGCAAGGCGCAGCACATCATCACGGTGGGCGGCCGGCAGGAGGGCGATGCGCTCACCGAGGGCGAGGCGGGCAGGCTGTACCTGGTCGCCGCCGGCATCCCGTCGGACGCGGTAGTGGCGTCCGGTGTCGGCCACGACACGCTGGTGAGCCTGCGCGCCGCGCACCGGGTCGCCGCCGAGCACGGCTGGACCTCCGTCATCATCGTCACCGACCCGTGGCACGAGGAACGCTGCCGCATGATCGCCCGCGACCTCGGCCTGTGGGTGGAGACGTCCCCGGTCGAGTCCGGTCCGGCCGCGGCCGAGGCGGTGGAGTCGCGTTATGTGTGGCGGGAGATCCTTGGCACACTGTTCTATCGACTGGTCGGCGGATCATCCGGTGCCGGCACGCCGGTGCTCTAGCCGGCGCGCGGACACGCGACGGCGAGGAGGCGGGCGCGATGAGCACACCACTGCACACCGGCATGTCCCGCGCCCGCTACACGGCGGCCGACCTCAAGCGGCGGGTGTCCGAACCGGCGAAGTCGGCCACCGTCTCGGCCGCGGCCGGGGCGTTGTTCCGCAGCGAGTTCTCCCGCGACCGGGCCCGCGTGCTGCACTCGAGCTCGCTGCGTCGCCTCGCCGGTAAGACCCAGGTCGTCACCCCCGGCGCCGACGCCGTGCCCCGCACCCGGCTGACCCATTCGCTGGAGGTGGCCCAGATCGCCCGGGACATCGGCGAGCAGCTCGGATGCGACCCGGACCTGGTGGACCTGGCCGGGCTGGCGCACGACATCGGGCATCCGCCGTTCGGTCACAACGGTGAGGGTGCCCTCGACGAGATCGGCCTGCCCGCAGGAGGATTCGAGGCGAACGCGCAGAACCTGCGGCTGCTGACCAGACTGGAGCCGAAGGTCATCGGACCGCACGGCGAGTGCGACGGGCTGAACCTCACCCGCGCCTCGCTGGACGCCGTCATCAAGTATCCGTGGGTCCGCCCGGACGGCGGCGGCAAGTTCGGCGTCTACGCCGACGACCTGGACATCTTCGACTGGGTGCGTCGCGGCGCGCCGGACCCGCGGGCCCGCTGCCTGGAGTCGCAGGTGATGGACTGGGCCGACGACGTCGCCTATTCCGTGCACGACGTCGAGGACGGCGTCTCGGCGGGTCGCATCGATCTGGTGCGGCTCGCCTCGGACGCGGACGAGCGCGCCGCGGTCGCCGAGGCCGCTGCGGGCACCTACTCGCCGGAGTCGGCCGCGGACCTGGCCACCGTGCTGGCCGACCTGCTCGGGCTGCCGGCGGTGAGCGGCCGCATCGGCGTGCCGGAGGGCGTCGCCGGCAGTGCCGCGCTCAAGCAATTGACCAGCGAGCTCACCGGGCGCTTCGTCACCGAAGCGGTCGTCGAGACGCAGACGCGTAGCGGCGCCGAACCGCTCAGCAGGTATGACGCAGATCTGACCGTTCCCCGCTTGCTGGCGGCCGAGGTGGCGGTGCTCAAGGCGATCGCGTTCCACTACGTGATGAGCGACCCGACGCACGCCGCGCAGAAGCGGCACCAGCAGGTCGTGCTCCAGGAGCTGGTGACGATGCTCTGCGGTCGCGGGGCCGAGGCGCTCGACCCGATCTTCGCCGAGCTCTATGCCGCGGCCGGCGACGATGCCGCGCGGCTGCGGGTGGTGCTGGACCAGGTCTCGCTGCTCACCGACGCGCAGGCGATGTCCTGGCACCGCCGGCTCGCCGCCGGCTGATCGCGCTCCCTGTGGACAGCGCCGGGCACCGCCCGACCGTCCCCATAGACTGGCGGGCGTGGCGGGACAGATCAGCGGGCGCATCTCGGAGGCGGACCGCGAGCGGGTGCGCGACGCCAGCCGCATCGATGTGATCGTCGGCGACTATGTCGCCCTCAAACGCGCCGGCGCCGGCAACGTCAAGGGCCTGTGCCCGTTCCACGACGAGAAGACGCCCTCGTTCACCGTCTCGGTCGACCGCGGCTTCTACCACTGCTTCGGCTGCGGCGAGGGCGGTGACGTCTTCGACTTCCTGATGAAGATGGACCAGCTCAGCTATGTCGAGGCCGTCCAGCACCTCGCGGACCGCGCCGGGATCACGCTGTCCTATGTCAGCGGACCCGCCGGCTCGCGCCAGGACCGGGGGAGCAGGTCCCGGCTGGTGGCCGTCACGGCCGCGACCGCCGCCTTCTACACGCAGCGGCTGGCCGATGACGAGGCCGCCGCGGCGCGCAGCTACCTCACCGAGCGAGGCTTCGACGGCGCCGCTGCCCAGCACTTCGGCTGCGGATTCGCACCCGGCGGGTGGGACACGCTGATCAAACACCTTGCCCAGCAGGGCTTCTCCATCGACGAGATGATCGCCGCGGGGGTGGCCAGAAAGGGGCAGCGCGGGCCGATCGATCAATTCCATCGGCGGCTGACCTGGGCCATCAAGGACGCGTCCGGCGACGTCGTCGGCTTCGGTGCGCGGCGCATCTTCGACGACGACCGGTTGGAGGCCAAGTACGTCAACACATCGGGGGAGGGGCGGCTGTATCGCAAGTCCCAGGTGCTGTTCGGCCTGGACCTCGCCCGGCGCGAGATCGTCCGGCAACGCCAGGTGGTGGTCGTCGAGGGCTACACGGATGTGATGGCCATGCATCTGGCCGGTGTGACGACGGCGGTCGCCGCCTGTGGCACGGCGTTCGGCGCGGAGCACATCGGCGTGCTGCGCCGATACCTGATGGACTCGGAGGTCATCCGCGGCGAGGTGGTGTATGTGTTCGACGGCGACGCCGCCGGTCAGAAGGCCGCGCTGAAGGCGTTCGATTCCGACCAGAAGTTCGCCGCCAACACCTACGTCGCCGTCGCGCCGGACGGCATGGATCCGTGCGAGCTGCGCCAGCACCGGGGTGACGCCGCGGTGCGCGACCTGGTTCGCGCCAGGACGCCGCTGTTCCGGTTCGCCATCACGCACACCCTGGACGACTTCGACCTGGAGACCGTCGAGGGTCGCACCGGCGCGTTGACGGCAGCGGCGCCCATGGTGGCGAGGATCAAGGACGACACCGCCCGGGACGGCTACATCCGAGAACTCGCCGACCGCATCGGCATCCCGCCGCGGACGGTGGCCGACCGGGTCCGCGACGAACGCCGCGCCGCCGCCCGCGATCGACGACGGGACGGCGCACGTGCCTCCGGGCCCGCCGCGCCTGCCTCCGGGCGCGTACCGCAGGAGGGCGGCGCGCGGCCACGCCCGGCCGGCGATCCCGTGGGCACCGAGCGTGCGGGCGGTGGTGGGGCGGCTCCGGGCGGGGACCGGGCTGCCGAACACCCGCCCGCCGCGGCGTATCGCCGTCCCGATCCGGCCGATCCCCGCACGGTCGTCGAACGCGAGATGCTCAAACTGACCCTGCAATTCCCCGGAATGGTCGCGCCCGGATTCGCGCAGGTCGAGCGCAGCGCGTTCACCGAGCCCGCCTACGCGGCGATCTACGACGCCGTTGTCGCCGCCGGCGGGCCCGGCGGCAGGACGGGGGCGGCGTGGGTCGACGCGGTGGCGGCCCACGCGACCGCCGGCCCGCTGCGGTCGCTGGTGACCGAACTGGCGGTCGAATCGCTGCAATACCGTGAGCAGGAACCCGAGCCGCGCTACGCCGGTGCCATCGTCGCGCGGATGGCCGAACGCGTCGCCGCCGCCCAGGAGCGGGAGTTGGCCGCGGCACTGCGTCGGGCCGAGGCAGCCGGCGACCGCGACCGCGCGACGCGGCTCACCGCCGACCTGGGCAGCGTCACCGCCTATCGGCGCGCCCTGTCCGATCGGGCGCGGGGGGTCGCCGAATGGTGAGGTGGCTGCGCCGGACCGGCGGGGTGCCCCCCGTGCTCGCCGAGGCGTTGGACCCGGAGGAACGTCTGATGGGGCTGACGACGACCACCGAGGGATACGTGCTGGCGGCCAGCCGCTTCGGCCTGTGGCTGACCATCGATGACGCCGCCGAACGGTGGGACTGGCACCGGATGTCCAAGGCGCGGCTGGCGCACCAGACGCTGAGCATCACCATGGCCGACGAGGTCGGCGAACTGCCCGGCGGCACGGTGCTGCTGCGCGACCGGCCGGCCGTCGCCCTGCACCCCACCCGGTTGACGAAGCTGACCGACACCGTGCACCACCGGGTGCGCCGGTCGGTGGTCGCCAGCCGGCACCTGGACCTCGGCACGAGCGGCTGCTGGGTGGTGCTGCGCAAGGTCGCCGGGCGGGACGGACTGACCGTGCAGGTCCGCCTCGACGACGGCGCGGACGCCCGAATGCCGGGATTCGCCTCCGCCGTGGACGCCGCCGTCGACAACCTCTGGCCACCGGAGGTGCCACGGAAGACCGGCGAGGCGGGATAGGGTGGCTGGCGATGAGTTCCACACCACCGGCGCAACCCGCCGACCCTGACCCCGCCCGGCTGCGGGCCTCGGACGACGACCGGGAACGCGTGGCGGCGTTCCTGCAACGGGCCGTGTCCGAGGGCCGCCTGACCGTCCACGAGGTCGACGAGAGGCTCGCGTCGCTCTATCGCGCCAGGACGGTCGGTGAACTGCCCCCGATCGTCGAGGACCTGCCGGGCCATGCCTCGGTGCTCGCCGCGGCCGCGGCCCCGGCGCCGACGCGGGCATCGGCCGGGCCCACACCGGTGCGCCCGACCGGCGCCGCGCCGTCCTCCCGTCAGGTGGTCGCCGTACTGAGCGGCGCGACACGCCGCGGGGCGTGGACGGTGCCCGAACTGCTGCACACCACCACCATCCTCGGCGGTGCCAATTTCGACCTGACCGAGGCGACCTTCGCCGCACCGGTGGTGACCATCAAGGTGTTCGCCGTGATGGGCGGCGTCGAGATCATCGTGCCGGACGGCGTCGCCGTCGAGGTCGACGGCTTCGCGTTGATGGGCGGGTTCGACAACGGCGTCGGCGACGCCGCGCCGCCCGGCGCGCCGGTCGTGCGCGTCACCGGTTTCGCCCTGATGGGCGGCGTCTCCGTCCGCCCGCCGAAGCGCCGGCGACGCTGAGCCACTGCCGAGCCACAGCCGTCACGCGCCGCTCGCGTGGGCGCCACCCGGGATGTGGGGAAGCCGCCACCGATCCGCTATGCTGGTTCAGCGCTCGTCGCCGACGGCCGGCGCCGGTCCTCCGTAGCTCAATTGGCAGAGCATCCGACTGTTAATCGGACGGTTGTTGGTTCGAGTCCAACCGGAGGAGCACCG
>CAZIIX010000040.1:0-7449 GCA_964539345.1 uncultured Actinomycetes bacterium
CGGGTACGGGACTTGAGCGAATCGAAGAAGTCGAAGATGATCTCGGCCAGCGGCATCTCGTACCGCAGCTCCACCCGCTCCTCGGAGAGATAGTCCATCCCCTTGAGGGTGCCGCGGCGCGACTGGCACAGTTCCATCAGCGCGCCGATGTACTCGCTGGGGGCGATGATCGTGCAGCGCACCATCGGTTCGCGCACCTCGGCGATCTTGCCCTCCGGCCAGTCCGACGGGTTCGTGACCAGGTGCTCGGTGTGGTCCTCCATGGTCACCTGGTAGACCACGTTCGGCGCGGTCGAGATCAGATCCAGGTTGAACTCGCGCTCCAGCCGGTCGCGGGTGATCTCCAGGTGCAGCAGGCCGAGGAACCCGCAGCGGAACCCGAAGCCGAGGGCGGTGGAGGTCTCCGGCTCGTAGTTCAGCGCGGCGTCGTTGAGTCGCAGCTTGTCCAGCGCGTCACGCAGCAGCGGATAGTCGGACCCGTCGATCGGGTAGAGCCCGGAGTAGACCATCGGACGCGGCTCGCGGTAGCCGCCGAGTGGTTCGGCGGCGCCCTTCTGTGCGGTCGTGACGGTGTCGCCGACCTTGGACTGGCGCACGTCCTTGACGCCGGTGATGAGGTAGCCCACCTCGCCGACGCCGAGGCCCCGGGTGGGGATCGGGTCCGGGGAGATGATGCCGATCTCCAACAGCTCGTGGACCGCCTTGGTGGACATCATCTGGATGCGTTCGCGCGGTGTGATCCTGCCGTCCACGACGCGGATGTAGGTGATGACGCCGCGATAGATGTCGTACACGGAGTCGAAGATCATCGCGCGGGCCGGCGCCGCCGGGTCCCCGTGCGGCGGAGGCACCTCGGCGACGACACGGTCGAGCAGCTCGGCCACGCCCTGCCCGGTCTTGCCGGACACCCGCAGTACGTCGTCGGCGGAACCGCCGATGATGGTGGCGATCTCGGCGGCGAAGCGGTCCGGCTGCGCCGACGGCAGGTCGATCTTGTTCAGCACCGGGATGATGGTCAGGTCGTGCTCCATGGCCAGGTACAGGTT
The DNA here is from genome assembly GCA_964539345.1 of uncultured Actinomycetes bacterium. Lineage (GTDB taxonomy): Bacteria > Actinomycetota > Actinomycetes > Mycobacteriales > Nakamurellaceae > Nakamurella. The sequence goes on from CAZIIX010000040.1 coordinate 1,047, forward strand.
CGCCAGCGTCTGCGCCTCGATGCCCTGCGCGGCGTCGACGAGCAGCACCGCGCCCTCGCAGGCGGCCAGCGACCGGGACACCTCGTAGGTGAAATCCACGTGGCCCGGGGTGTCGATCAGGTGCAGCACGTAGTCGGTGGTCACGCCGGCCGCGTCCGTCGTCGTCCACGGCAGCCGGACGTTCTGCGACTTGATCGTGATACCGCGCTCCCGCTCGATCTCCATCCGGTCCAGGAACTGGGCGCGCATCGATCGGTCGTCGACCACGCCGGTGAGCTGCAGCATGCGGTCCGCCAGCGTCGACTTCCCGTGGTCGATGTGCGCGATGATGCAGAAGTTCCGAATCAATTCCGGCGGCGTGAAGGTCGTCCGGTGCTTCGTCGATGGCGTCGATGCGTCAGGGCTCACGGGTGGTGTCGTCTCCAGTCATGCGGCGCGGGGTGCGGGCACACTCTATGGTCCCACGCTGGTCGGACCGGCCGTACCGGGCCGATCGGGCGCAGGGGGCGCCGGGATCAGATCGTGATGGTGCCGCTGACCACCGTCATACTCTTCCCACCGACCCAGATGTCGCCGTCGTCGTCGGTGTGCACGCGCACGTCGCCGCTGCGGTGCAGCGCCGTGCCCTGCCGCACGGTGTAGTGCGGCGGGGCCAGGCCCTGGCGGGTCAGCCAGACCGCGTAGCCGGCATTGAGGCTGCCGGTGACCGGGTCCTCCATGATCGTCAATTGGGGCGCGAACGCGCGGACCTCGAAGTCCGCGGGCCCGTCGGCGGCATGCGGCCCCATCACGCCGACGCGCAGCTCGCCGAGTGCCACGAAGTCCGGCCGGATCGACAGCACCCGGTCGGCGGAGGTCAGGAGCAGACCGAGGAAGCCGGGGCCGTTGTCGATCCAGTTCGAGTCCTGCACGTCGTTGACCGAGATGCCCAGCGCGGCCAGCGCGCGCACCAGCGTGACGTTGTCCACCGGGCCGGATCGGCGCAGCTCGGGCGCCTTGAAGGCCAACAGGTCGCCGTCCCGGTGCAGTTCGACCAGGCCGATGCCGCATTCCTGCACGATCCGGCCCGCACGGCGGGCGCGTCCACCGCTGGCCAGCCACACGTGGGCGCTGCCCAGCGTCGGATGGCCGGCGAACGGCAGCTCTCCGCCCGGCGAGAAGATCCGCAGACTGTAGTCGGCGGCGGGGTGGCGTGGCGCGCGCAGAAAGGTGGTCTCAGACAGGTTCGTCCAGCGGGCGATGGCCAACATCTGGTCGTCCGTGAGGCCGCCCGCGTCGCGGATCACCGCCACGGGATTCCCGGCGAGCGGGGACGATGAGAACACGTCCACCTGGCGGAAATCGAAAGTCGTCACCGCACCATCCTGCCCGATCGCCGCGGCGACACAAGGGCCACTCCGTCCCCAGCGCAATTTGAGGGCGGGCACCGGGAACTGGTATGGTGGTGAGTCGGTGTGCGCACGACCGCGCATCCGACACTCTCCGTATCCGACAACACGAAGGCATCCCGGCGTGGCCAACATCAAGTCTCAGATCAAGCGCAACAAGACCAACGAGAAGGCGCGTGTGCGCAACAAGGCGGTCAAGTCTGCGCTGAAGACGTCGGTACGCCGCTTCCGCACCGCCGCGGACGCGGGCGACAAGGACACCGCGCTGACGGAGTTGTCGCGCGCCTCGCGTGATCTCGACAAGGCCGTGAGCAAGGGCGTGATCCACGCCAATCAGGCCGCGAACCGCAAGTCCGCGATGGCCACGCGCGCCAACGCGCTCTAGCCCGCTGGCACGTCTCCACCGACGCCCGCCGCACACCGTGCGGCGGGCGTCGGTGTCTGTCCGCTCCCCCGCGCCGCGTCGATGCCGTCTCGCCGTGGCACCGGCGCGCCGTGTGGTGCCGCGTGATGCCGCGTGATTCGGTCTTGCGGCGGCGCCCTCAGCGCCGCGCCCGCGCCCGGCCGAGGTCGATCACGGCCCGTTCGAGCGCGTAATCGGCGTCGGTCGCCTGCCCCTTCACGTCGGCGTTGAGCCGCGCCACCGCCACCATCGCCTCGGTCAGCCCCGTCGCCGACCAGTGCCGCGCCGGCCCGCGCGCCTTGTCGATCTTCCACGGCGGCATGCCCCACTCGGAGGCCAGCTGGTAGGTATTGGCCCCGGCCGCGCCCGCCACTTTCGCCACGGTCCGAATCCCGTCCGCGATGGCATCGGCGATCACCACCTGTGGCACACCGATCGCCAGCGCCCAGCGGAGCGCCTCCAGGGCGGCGGCCGGGTTCCCGCCGACGATCAGGTCCGCGACGGTGAACCCGGACACCTCCGCGCGGCCACGGTGGTAGCGCCGCACCGCCGCCTCGTCCACCATGCCTCCGGTGTCGGAGACCAGCTGGCCGGCGGCGGCGGCCAGCTCGGCGAGGTCCGCGCCGACCGCCTCGACGAGCGCGGCGACGGCATCGGGCGCGGCGGTTCCGCCGGCCGCCTTGATCTCGTGGCGCACGAAGTTGATCCGATCGGCGGTCTTGGTGATCTTGGCGCAGGACACGACGGCCGCTCCGGACTTGACCAGCGCGTCCGCCAGCGGCTTGTTGCGGGCGCCGCCCGAGTGGTGGACGACGAGCGAGACCCCGTCGACCGGCGCGCCGGCGTAGTCGCGGATGGCCTGCGCGACATCCTTGACGACGTCCTGCGCGGAGCGGACGACGACGACGCGGGGCTCGGCGAACAGGCTCGGCGCGACGAGATCGGCGAACCCGCCTGGTGTGAGTTCGGTGCCGGTGACGGTGCGCACGTCCGTCTCCGGGTCGGCGCGTCGTGCGCGGGCCGTCACCCGTTGGATCGCCCGGGACACCAGCAGGGGTTCGTCGCCACGCGCGAGGACGAGTGTCGGGACGCCCGAGTCAGTAGCCACGTCGTTATCGTGCCAGCTGCGTCCGACCACGCACCACAGTGCTCAGACCACGGCCGTTCGATCCTGCATCGCCGACGCACACCTGGGCATCGCCGTCGCGGTCGGTGCGGATGATGCGGGTGATGCCGGACCGCCGGTCGAGGGCCAGCGCGCGGACCGAGGGATGTCCGTAGTCGTTGTCGGCCCCGACCCCGATCACGGCGACCTCGGCGGAGACCGCGGCCAGGAACGCGGGCAGCAGCTTGGAGGAGCCGTGATGCGGTTGTTTGAGCACGTCGGCGCGCAGATCCGCCCCGGTCTCGAGCAGTGCCCGCTGCGCCGGTCGCTCGATGTCGCCGGTGAGCAGCATGCGGATGCCCCGCCGTTGGGCCATGACGACGACCGAGTCGTTGTTCGGATCGGAGTCGGTGCCCTGGTACGTGCGGCTGGGGCCGAGCACGCGTAGCCTCAGCCCGTTCTCCGACCAGGTGACGCCCGGGTGCAGGGCGACGACCGGTGTGCCGCGCGACTGCGCCCGCGAACGCAGGTGGGTCCAGGCGGGGATCGATGACCGATCGGGTCCGACACCGATGGCATCGACGCGGCGGCCCCGCAGCACCCCGTCGAATCCGCCGACGTGGTCGGCGTGCAGATGGGTGATGATCAGCAGCGGGACCGTCGTGATCTGCAATCGGTCCAGACAGGCGTCGACGAGGTCCGGCTCGGGCCCGGTGTCGACGACGACGGCCGCGTGCGGCTCCGCCGTGGACAGCACCATCGCGTCGCCCTGCCCGACGTTGCACGCCGTGAGCAGCCACCCCGGCGCGGGCCAGCCGACGTCGACCGCGCGCGCCGGAATCAGGACGGCGCCGGCGCCGAGCGAGACGGCCAGGGCCAGTGCCCGCACCCTGCGGTGCCGCAGCGCCAGCAGCATGACCAGCAGCAGTCCGGCGAGCAGCAGCACGCCCCCGGGGGTGGCCGGCCATGGCAGGGCGGCTGCGGGCCATCGGGCGAGATGATGGGCGGTGCCCGCGATCCAGCCGAGGAACGGCCCGTCCCAGAGCGCCAGCTGGGCACCGGCGGCCGGCCACCAGGGCCCGACCACCGCGCAGGCCAGTCCGATGAGCATGGCCGGCGTCACCACCGGAGTCACCGCGATGTTCGCCGGTATGGCGGCCACCGAGATGGCTCCGCTGAGCGAGGCGATCACCGGCAGGGTCGTGAGGTGCGCCGCCACCGGCAGCACCAGTAGCTGGGCCCAGCCGCGCGGGACGCCTCGTCGGCGCAGCGCGCGGATCCACGGCGGCGCCAACAGCACGAGCCCGGCGGTGGCCTGGACGGACAGGGCGAACCCCGGTGCGATGGCGAGCGCGGGGTCGATCAGCAGCAGCGCGAAGACGGCCGCGGCCAGGGCCGACAGCGCGGCCCTGGCCCGCCCGGCGAATGCCGCCAGCAGTGCGATCACGCCCATCACCAGCGCCCGGAGCACCGACGGGCCGGGGCCGACGACCAGGACCATGGCCAGTAGCGAGAGCGCCGCCGCCACCGCGGACAGGCGTCTGCCCAGGCGCCGGAACAGCAGGAGGACGACGCCGCTGACGATCGCCATGTGGGTGCCCGACACGGCGGTGAGATGGGTGAGCCCGGTGGTCTTCGCGTCCGCCGAGAGACCGTCGCTGATCCCGGCGGTGTCGCCGACGACCAGGCCGCGGAGCAACCCCGCCCGGTCTCCATCGAGCGCCGCGGCGGACCGGCGCAGACCGGCACGCGCGCTGACGGCCCACGCCGACCACCAGGGCGGAGCAGCGAGAACCTCGATCTCGCCGGTGGCGCGCAGCACCACCGCCGGGACGGTGTCGAACGAATCCGTCCGGGCGATCCCCCGGGCCCGGAGGAGCTGGCCCGCGACCACCCGACCGGCTGCGGATGCGGTGGTGAAGATCGTGATCCGCACGGACGATTCGTGCCGGGTGGCGCCGAGGTCGACCCGGTGTGCGTCGGCGGCGATGCGCCACCGCTGTGGCGGCGCGGTCGAGGCGTCGCGGTCGGGAAATCGCTCGGCGACGGGAGTCGCATCGGACGTCGCGACGGCGGTGACGGTGACCCAGTCGCCGTCCGCGGCGGCCGCGCTGAGCGGGTCGGCCTGGGCGGCGCGCATCGTCAGCGCCGCCAGGCCGGTGCCCGCGGCGAAACACACCAGCACAGCGATGATCGCCGCGATCCCGCGCACCCGGATGCGGCGGCACAGCGCGGCGAGGATCCCCACGGCCGCGGCAGCGGCGATCGCGTACGGGGCGGCGTTCGTCGCCCACAGGCCGATCAGGCATCCGCCCCACAGGCCGAGGGCCGGCAGTACGAGCCGGAGGTCGAGCGGGGGCGGTGTCTCTTCCTCCTTCCAACGGCGCGACATCGTCACACGGTGACGTGCGCGGCGATGCGGGCGAAGGTCGCCGGCCCGATCCCCGAGACGGCCTGGAGCTGCTCGACCGCGGTGAACGGGCCGTGTTCGCGCCGCCAGGTGACGATGGAGCCGGCGGTCACGGGGCCGATGCCGGGCAGCGATTCGAGCTCGGTCGCGTCCGCGGAGTTGATATCGATCGGCGCAGTGTCGCTGCCGGCGTCGGCGCCCTCGCCGGTCGTGGCGTCGGCCGCATCCGCCGGCTGCAGGGTCGAGCCGGACGCGACCGTGTTGCGGTTGCCGCCCCTGATGACGACGGAGTCCCCGTCCGCCAGGTGCGCCGCGAGGTTCAGCCCGGTCAGGTCCGCCGGATCGCGGGCTCCGCCGGCGGCGGTGATGGCGTCGGCGACGCGGGCGTCGGCGGGCACTGTCACCAGGCCCGGATGCCGGACGTTCCCGGTGACCGACACCACGATCGTTCCGTCGGCGGCGCCCGATGACCGACCGTCCCGCGAGGGGTCGGCATCGGTCGAGGGCGCCGCGGGGTTCCGGTCAGCGTCCCGAGCGTCGTCGGGCGCCGCGGACTCGCCGGGGCCGGTGGCCGCCGCGGCATCCGGGGCATCCTCGGTCGCCTCGGCCCGCGTGGCCATGCCGCCGGCTGCCGTCGCCGGGACCGTGAGTGCACTCGCACTGCCCGGCCGGGGTGCGACGGGCACGGCGTCCGGCCGGTCCCACCAGACACCGACGGCGGCGATGACCGCGGCCATGGCGGCGATCACCGACAGCAGCGCGGCGCCCCGGCGGCCCGGGTTGACGCGCGCGTGTTGGAGGGACTCGGGTATCCACTGTTCGGCCAGGGCGCCCCACGGGCCCCGTCGACGCAGTCGCGCCGCCCAGCCCGCGTCATCGTCATCGGACGGATCGGCGAGGTCGTCATCATCGGCGAGGTCGCCCTCGCCGGCGGAGTCGCCCTCGCCGGCGGAGTCGTCCTCGCCGGCCGGGTCGCCCCCACCTGCGGGGTCGCCTGGCGTCGTCACCCGGCCGGTCGACGTTCCGATGTCGGGCATGTCCGCCGCATCGTCGGCGTCGCACCCATCGCGAACCGTCGCGTCCGGGCCCGGGTCGTG
>CAZIIX010000040.1:7549-14573 GCA_964539345.1 uncultured Actinomycetes bacterium
CCGCATCGTCGGCGTCGCACCCATCGCGAACCGTCGCGTCCGGGCCCGGGTCGTGATCACCGGGCACGTCGCCCCCCGGGGCGTCGTCCGCGCCGGCCCCGGGCGTGGCGGCGTGGCGGCGCGTGCGGCGCGCTGCCCGACCGCCGCGGACGCGTCGAGGTTTGCGATCCGGCACCCAGCCGCCGGTGGGCGTCCGATCGGCCGGCCCTCCGTGGGGTGTCCACGGCGTCGGCTCTCCACCGCCGCTGCGGTGCGAGAACGGCCCCCAGTCCGGTCCGCCGTCCGTCGGGGCCGCATCCGCCGGCAGGTGCCGGTCGTCGGCGGATCGCAACGCATCGACGCGGGCGTGCGCGCCGGGCAGATCACGGGTCGCCCGACGGCGTGTGGGATCGGCAGCCATGGCTGCACGGTAGGGTCCATGCGGCGCGATCACCCGGCCCGCGGACGCGGCTGTGGATGGAACTCGGACAGGGGGACAGCGGCCCGGTCGGCGATCCGGTCAGCGATCCGCGCAGAGGTCCGGTCAGTCGTCCACCACGTCGTCCGCGCTGGCCGGCAGCACCAGGCCGCCGAGGCCGCCGTTGTAGGTGTGCAGCCGCCACGTGGCGAGCCGGTGCAGCACCACCCAGTGGCAGTTGCCGATGCCTTCCAGCCGGCTCCACTCCCGTTGCGGCCAGCCGAGCAGGTATCCGGTCAGGCCGACGATCAGCCCGCCGTGCGTGACCAGCAGCGCGCACTCCGTTTCCTCGGCGTCGAGTTCGTCGACCAGCGCCGACGAGCGCGCGGCCACCTGCACGCGGGACTCACCGCCGGGCGGGGCGAACTCGGCACCGGTGGTGCGCCACTGGCTCCACTCCTCCGGCCAGCGCGCGATCACCTCGTCGCGGGTGAGACCCTCCCATCTCCCCATGCGCGTCTCGCGCAGCCGCGGGTCCGCGCGCAGCGGTATCCGCAGCAGCTCGGCGATGGGACGCGCGGTCGCCATGGTGCGCCGCAGGTCGGAGGAGATCACCACGTCCGGTTCCATCGCGGCGACTGAGGCGGCCGCCGCGGCGACCTGGGCGACGCCGATGTCGCTGAGCTCGATGTCGCGGTGCCCCTGGAGCCGGCGACCGGCGTTCCAGGAGGTCTCGCCGTGCCGGAGCAGGATGAGCTGCTGCAGTGCCATGGCCCCGGGCTACTCGGCGTCGCTGAACGGCACCGTGGGGCAGTCGGCCCACAGCCGTTCCAGCGCGTAGAACACGCGCTCCTCGGCGTGCTGGATATGCACGATGATGTCGGAGAAGTCGAGCAGTACCCAGCGACCTTCGCGTTCCCCTTCGCGGCGCAGCGGTTTCACCCCGGCGGCGGCCATCCGCTCGGTGACGGCATCGACGATGGCCCCGATCTGCCGCTCGTTCGCTCCGGTCACGATGACGAAGAAGTCGGTCAGCGGCAGTCTCTCGGAGACGTCGATGATCACGATGTCGCTGGCGAGCTTGTCCGCGGCGGCCTGCGCCGCACGGACGGCGAGATCACGGGACGCGTCGGTGTCGGTCACGTATTACCTTTCGTAGCATCGGCCGGGATCGCCCGGTACAGGCCGTGTTTCGCGATGTACTGCACGACCCCGTCGGGCACTAGGTACCACACGGGCTGGCCGGAGAGCACCCGCTCGCGGCACGCCGTGGACGAGATGGCCAGCGCCGGGACCTCGATGAGGGTCACCTCCCGGCCGGGCAGCGCGGGGTCGGTGAGCTGGTAGCCGGGCCGGGTCACGCCGATGAAGTGCGCCAGGTCGAACAGTTCGCTGGTGTTCTTCCATCCCACGATGGCCGCCAGCGCGTCCGCACCGGTGATGAAGAACAGGTCGTCGTGCGGGTGCAGCGCCTTCAGGTCGGTCAGGGTGTCGACCGTGTAGGTGGGGCCGACCCGGTCCACATCGACCCGGGAGACGGTGAATTGCGGGTTCGACGCGGTGGCGATCACCGTCATCAGGTAGCGGTGCTCGGCGGAGGTCACACTGGCGGCGTCCTTCTGCCAGGGCCGGCCGGTGGGGACGAATACGACCTCGTCGAGGGAGAACTTCGCCGCAACCTCGGATGCGGCCACCAGGTGCCCGTGGTGGATCGGATCGAAGGTCCCGCCCATCACCCCGATGCGGCGCCGTCGCGGTGTGTCGGTCACGAGACCGGCCGAGTCTGCCCGCTGCCGGTGACGATGTATTTCGAACTGGTCAGTTCCGTCAGCCCCATCGGTCCGCGGGCGTGCAGCTTCTGGGTGGAGATGCCGATCTCGGCGCCGAACCCGAACTCGGCCCCGTCGGTGAACGCGGTCGAGGCGTTCACCATCACGGCGGCCGCGTCGACGCGACCGGTGAACGCGGCCGCGGCGGTGAGGTCGCCGGTGACGATGGCCTCGGTGTGCCCGGTGCCGTGCGCGGCGATGTGCTCGATGGCGCCGTCGAGGTCGTCGACGATGGCCGCGGCGATGTCCAGCGAGAGGTATTCGGTGTCGAAGTCGGCGTCGGTGGCCGGGACGGTGTCGCCCTCGCCGCCGAGCACCGCGGTGCGGGCGTCGGCGTGCACGGTGACGCCGGCCTCGGCGAGCGCCGCGAGCGCCTTCGGCACGAACGTCTCGGCGATATCCGCGTGCACCAGCAGGGTCTCGGCCGCGTTGCACACGGACGGCCGTCGGGTCTTGGCGTTGATCAGGATCTCCAGCGCCATCTGCTCGTCGGCGGACGCGTCGACATACACGTGGCAGTTGCCGACGCCGGTCTCGATGACCGGCACGGTCGAGCCGTCCACGACGGCACGGATCAGCCCGGCGCCGCCGCGCGGGATGATCACGTCCACCAAGCCGCGAGCGGTCATCAGGTGCTGCACACTGCTGCGGTCCGTTCCCGGCACCTGCACCACCGCGTCGGCCGGCAGCCCGGCCCGCGCCGCGGCCTGCCGAAGGGCCGCGATGATGGCGGAATTGGACCGGTGGGCCGATGCGGACCCGCGGAGCAGCACGGCGTTGCCGGCCTTGACGGCGATCCCGGCGGCGTCGGCAGTCACGTTCGGTCGCGCCTCGTAGATGATCGCGACGACGCCCAGCGGCACCCGGACCTGATGGCGTTGCAGTCCGTTGGGCAGCACATCGCCGCGCAGGATCGCTCCGACCGGGTCGGCGGCCCGGGCCAGTTCGTCCAGTCCGGCGGCCATGGCGTCGATGCGCGCCCCGGTCAGGGCGAGCCGGTCGACAAGCGCGGCCGGGGTGCCGGCGGCGCGCGCTGCCTCCACGTCGGCGGCGTTGGCCCGCAGGATCTCGTCGGCACCGGTCCGCAGCGCGCCGGCCATGGCATGCAGTGCGGCGTCCTTGGTGGCGGCCGATGCCGTGGCCAGGTCGGCCGCGGCACGCTTCGCCCGCCGCGCCGCCGCCAGCACGTCGTCCCGGGTCGCCGCACCGTCGGTCGCGGTCACCTGATCACCCACAGTCGTACCCTTTCCCGCCGCGACGCCGTCCGGCCGGTGCGTCGTCCCAGTCCGGCGTCGCCCGGCCGTGCCGTCCGGCGGCTGTCACCTCGCACAGCCGTCACGTCAGTGCCTAGCCTGCCACGCCGCGCGGATGCTGCCGCATCGGCTCGCGCCGCGCTCGCTACCGCATTGATACCAAATCGTCGGCGTGCACGACCTCCCGTCGCTGTTCCGCCGGCAGATCCGCCAGGTGCCGGCCGATCACGGCCGGCAGCTCGGCGGCGTCGTGGGCGACGAAGCCGCGGGCGACGACCATGCCGGCCGGGCCGATCAGGTCGACGACATCCCCCGCCTCGAAGTCGCCGCGGAATCCGGTGATCCCGGCCGGTAGCAGCGACTTTCGCCGCGTGGTCACCGCCGCCACCGCCCCGGCGTCGAGTGCCAGCGCTCCGGACGGCGACGCCGCGTGGCGCAGCCAGAACAGCCGCGCGCTGGTGCGCCGCCCGGCAGGGGCGAAGGCGGTGCCGACCACCGGCGGTGCACCGGTCTCGAGCGCGGCGGCGGCGTCGGCCGCGTTGGCCAGCAGGACCGGGATGCCGGCGCCGGTGGCGGTCAGCGCCGCGGTGACCTTCGTGGCCATCCCACCGGTGCCCAGCCCGCTGCCGCTGGCCGTCAGGCCGATGTCGTCGAGTTCGCTGACCTGCGTCACGTCGCGGATCGGCCTGGACTCGGCCAGCCGCGGGTCGCCCGTGTGCAGCGCATCCACGTCCGAGAGCAGCACCAGCGCGTCCGCCCCGACCAGGTGTGCCACCAACGCGGCGAGTCGGTCGTTGTCGCCGAACCGGATCTCGTGGGTGGCGACGGTGTCATTCTCGTTCACCACCGGCACGACGCCGAAGTGCAGCAGCCGGGCGAACGTGCGTTGCGCGTTGCGGTAGTGCGCGCGACGAACGACGTCATCGCCGGTGAGCAGCACCTGACCGACGCGCAGCCGATGGCGGGCGAACGAGGTGGCATAGCGTGCGGCGAGCTGCTGCTGCCCGACCGAGGCGGCGGCCTGCTGGGTGGCCAGGTCGCGGGGTCGGCGGCGCAGTCCCAGCGGAGCCAGCCCGGCGGCGATCGCTCCGGAGGAGACCAGCACGACGTGGCTGCCGGCGCGGGTCCGTGCGGCGATCGCGTCCACCAGCAGGTCGAGCCGGGCCGGGTCGAGTCCGCCCGCGGCGGTCGTCAGCGACGAGGATCCGACCTTGACGACGATGGTTCGCGCCCGGGCGATGGCGGCGCGGGTCGTGGCGGCGCCCGTCGTCGTGACGGTGCCGTCGGCCGGACCGGGCCCGGCGCCTTCGGGTATGACGATGTCCTCGGCCGCCGGCCGATCGGTGAAGCTGGTCATCGTCGTCCGCTCCTGCCGCGTGGCGCGTCGTCCGGGCCGTCCACTTCGGCGGGGAGCCCGCGGCGGATCCGGTGTAGTGCCTTGCGCTCGGATGCGGTGACCCGGTGGTGGTCCTCGAGCCGGGCGTCGGTGCCGCGGCCGGACGGGGTCTCGTCCCCCCCGGCGAGCGTGGCGGGCTCCCAGTCGAATGTCACCTCGCCGATGGTGACGGCCGCTCCGGGTTCGGCACCGAGATCGGCCAGCCGGTCCTCGACGCCGAGCCGGGCCAGCCGGTCCGCGAGATAGCCGACCGCCTCGTCATTGTCGAAATCCGTTTGGGCGATCCATCGTTCGGGGCGCGAGCCACGGACCACGAACCCGCCGTCGACGTCCGGATCCGCATCGACGGTGAACTGCTCGTTGTCCACCGCGGGCGGCCGGATGACCATCCGTGGCGGGGCCGGGGCCGGTCGGGTCGCGCGGTCGGCGACGACGGCCTCGGCCATGGCGTAGCTCAGCTCGGCGAGTCCTTCGTGCGTGGCCGTGGAGACGAGGAACACCCGCTGTCCGGACTCCCGCAGGTCGTCGGCGACGAACTCGGCGAGTTCGCGCGCCTCGGGAACGTCGATCTTGTTCAGCACGACCAGCCGCGGCTTGTCCGAGAGCTCGGTGGCCAGGGTCGGCGAGTACTGGGCGAGTTCGGCCTCGACCGCGGCGATGTCGCTGGCCGGGTCGCGCCCGGTCTCCGGGGTCGCGCAGTCGACGACGTGCACCAGGACCGCGCAGCGCTCGATGTGCCGCAGGAACTCAAGGCCGAGGCCACGCCCGGCGCTCGCGCCCGGGATCAGGCCGGGCACGTCGGCGACGGTGAAGACCTCGCTGCCGGCGGTCACGACGCCCAGGTTCGGTTCGAGCGTGGTGAAAGGGTAGTCGGCGATCTTCGGTTTCGCGGCGGAGAGCACCGCGACCAGGGACGACTTGCCGGCGGAGGGGAATCCGATCAGCCCGACATCGGCGACGCTCTTGAGTTCCAACGTGACGTCGACCGCGTCGCCCGGTTCCCCGAGCAGTGCGAATCCGGGCGCCTTGCGCGAGCGGGATGCCAGGGCGGCGTTACCCAGTCCGCCCCGCCCGCCGCGCGCCGCCACGTAGCGGGTACCGGCCCCGACCAGGTCGGCGAGCAATCGGCCGTCCGCGTCGATGACGACGGTGCCGTCGGGAACCCGCAGCACCAACGGCGCGCCCGCTGCGCCGTCGCGGTTATCGCCCATGCCGGGCCGTCCGTTCGTCGCGCGCGCGTGCGGCCGGTAGTGGAAGTCCAGCAGGGTGTGCACGCCCGGGTCGACCTCGAGGATGACGTCGCCGCCGTTGCCGCCGTTGCCGCCGTCCGGGCCGCCCAGCGGCTTGAACTTCTCACGCCGTACCGACGAGCAGCCGTGACCGCCGTCCCCCGCCTGCAGGTGCAGCGTGGCGCGGTCTACGAAGCGGGCCATTGCCCGCCTCCTTCCTCTCGCGTGCTCGTCGTCCCCGGACCTATCGCCGGATGCGACGAGGGGCGGCCCCGGGTTGTGCCCGGGCCGCCCCTCGTGGCTGGAGAACTGTGTTGCGTGCCGTCGTGGTCAGCCCTGCGTCGCCGGCTCGGCGTCCGGGACCACGGCGACGGTCTTGCGGCCGCGACGGGTACCGAACTGCACGGCACCGGGGACCAGTGCGAACAGGGTGTCGTCCTTGCCGCGGCCCACGCCGTCACCGGGGTGGAACTTCGTGCCGCGCTGGCGGACCAGGATCTCGCCGGCGTTGACCTCTTGCCCGCCGAACCGCTTGACGCCGAGCCGCTGGGCGTTCGAATCGCGCCCGTTCCGCGAGCTGGACGCGCCCTTCTTGTGTGCCATGTTGGTGTGCCTTCCCGTTCAGGCCGCGATGCCCGTGACCTTGATGGTGGTCAGCGGCTGACGGTGGCCCTGCCGCTTGTGATAGCCGGTCTTGTTCTTGAACTTGTGGATGACGATCTTCTCGCCCTTGCCGTGCGAGACGATCTCGCCGGTGACGGAGACCTTGGCCAGCTTGTCGGCAGCGGTGGTGAGCGTCTCGCCGTCCACCAGCAGCACGGCCGGCAAGCTCACCGAGTCGCCGACGGCCGCGTCGAGCTTCTCGACCGTGATGACGTCACCCTCGGCGACCTTGTACTGCTTGCCGCCGGTCTTGACGA
>CAZIIX010000041.1:0-8463 GCA_964539345.1 uncultured Actinomycetes bacterium
GCCAACTCTGCCAGCGTGCGAGCGAAATGACCACTGCCGGTAGGGTCGAACCATGGCTTCCGTACCGATGATTTCGCTCAACAATTCCGTTCGGATACCCCAACTGGGCTTCGGGGTGTGGCAGGTCGACGACGACGCCGCCGAGACGGCCGTCGGGGAGGCGTTGCGGGTCGGCTATCGCAGTATCGACACCGCGCAGATGTACCGCAACGAGTCCGGGGTGGGTCGGGCCGTCGCGGCCTCCGGCCTCGATCGGAGCGAGGTGTTCATCACCACGAAACTGAGCAACCCCTCGCACGGCTACGACGCGGCGCTGGCCGCCTTCGCGGAGAGCCTGGAGCGGCTGGCCACGGACTACGTGGACCTGTTCCTGATCCACTGGCCGCTCGCCAAGCAGGGCACGATCGTGGAGACCTGGCGGGCGCTCGAGCGGATCCTCGACGAGGGCCGCGCCACCAGCATCGGCGTGTCGAACTTCACCCGGCAGAACCTCCAGCTGGTGATCGACGAGTGTGACGTCGTTCCGGCGCTGAACCAGATCGAATGCCACCCGTACCTGCAGCAGGCGGAGATGCGCGCGTTCCACGCCGAGCACGGCATCGCCACCGAGGCATGGTCGCCGCTGGGCCAGGGGGGCGAGCTGCTCTCCGATCCGGTCATCACCGGACTGGCGGAGAAGTACGGGCAGACCGCGGCGCAGATCGTCCTGCGGTGGCATCTGCAGCGCGACACCGTCGTCATTCCGAAATCGGTGACGCCGTCGCGGATCGCGGAGAACTTCGACGTGTTCGGGTTCGAGCTGGCCGACGACGACATGGCGGCGATCGGCGATCTGGACCGGGACGGCCGCATCGGCCCGCACCCCGACACCGTCGGCTGACCGCGCGGCCGCCGGTACCGGCGGTGCCACGACGACGGATCGCGGCTAGTGCGGGTAGAAGTCGAAGCACTCCGGGATCAGGTGCGTCACCCCGATGTCGAAGGCCTGCACCCGCTCGATGATGGTCGCCGCCGATTCGCCGTTGACGTCGGAGCCCGCCGTCGACGAGGAGACGATCTGGTAGATCGCCTTGTCCAGGTCGGTGGGGGAGAGCGAGTACCCGTTGCGCGGGGTGCGCATCCAGGTCGCCCAGGTACCGGCGTAGCACAGGGCGCGCAGTCCGGCGTTCTTCCCCTCGATCTGCGAGTGGCCGGCATGCTGCGCCGCCAACGCGTACCGGCTGACCAGCAGCACGATCGCCGAGAAGTCGCCGCTGGCCGAATCCCAGGCGGCAGCCGGCGCGGCGATCCGTCGGAGCTCCGCGAGCTGGTAGCTCACGGTGTTGGTGGTGGGGCAGTAGGCGACAGGGAAGTCCGACCGGTACCCGTCGCAGGCCGGTGAGGCCGCTCCGGTGAACGGGACCAGGGTCGGCGGCACATAGCCGGGCGACGTCTGGCCGAAATAGCTGTCGACGGTCGCGGCGATCTCCGCCAGCGATTGATCGGTGAGGTCGATATTGCCGTAGTCGACCGGGACCTCGTCGAACGGGAACTCCTGGCCGCGCACCGCGATCTCGTCGGCGTCGATCGTGCTGCACCGCACCGCGCCCGACGTGTAGCCCAGGGTGGCGGCGTAGGTGCGGTCGAATCCGTTGCCGTGATCGTCGGTGTCGTCGCCGCCGCTGCCGATATCGACCGGGTCATGGGCGTCGAACAGCGCGAGCAGCAGCTGGCGCATGCCCTCGGTCTGGTTGAACAGGAAGTGGTCCGAGTTGCCGTCCGCGACCCAGCGCCAGTACGCGCCGGCGTAGCAGTCCGCCTGTTGCTCCAGCACGATCGACGGGGTGTCGGCGGGGATGCCGAGCTCGTCCTGTACGTCGTGCCCGATCTCGTGCGAGAGCACCACCGCCGGGGCCAGCGAGCCGATGCCCTGGATCATCTGCGGCAGCATCACGGCGCGGTCCCAGGCGACCGTGTCGCAGGAGGCGGCGTAGAACGCGTTGACGAACTCGTAGGTGTCCAGCCCGCAGACCGTTCCGTGCCGCTCGGTCGAGTCGTAGGAGACCAGCAGGCGCGGGCGCCGGTAGTCGATGCCGAAGTCCGCCGGCATGATCTGCTCGTAGTAGTCGAACAGGTCCGCGAGCGTGTGCGCGGCGATCACGTCCGCCTGCGTCGAGGTGCGGTCGATGATGGGCAGTCCGGGCTTCGGTGCGTCCGGCTTGAGCCCGACCGCGTCGTCCGGGACCGCGCCGGAGGGCGCGGCCGGGTCGCTGGACAACAGCGGGAAGGCCTGGTTCGTGGGGAGCTGCGGAGCGGTCCCGGTGGGGGTCGGCTCGTCGGTCGTGCCGTCGGTGTCGGGAGCCGGTGGCGCGGCGGTGGGCGTCGTGCGCGGTGCCGGCGGCGGGACCGTCGCCGCTCCGATGCCGTCCGCCTGCCGCTGCGGGTGGCCGGCCACCGTGACGGAGCAGGCGCCGAGGATCAGGCAGCCGACGAGGAGGATCGCCGCGGCCGCCCCCCGAGGTCTGTGTGCGCGCACGTCCCGGCCCCGTTCGGCGGTCAGCCGCCGAAGCCCGGATCGGCGAGCGACTCCGCCTCGTCCAGCACGCGCAGGATGTTGCCGCTGGTCAGGCCGGCCAGGTCCGCATCGCTCCAGCCGCGGTTCGCCAGCTCGATCAGCAGCGTCGGGTAGCACGACACGTCCTGCAGGCCGGCCGGCAGTGCCGGCACCCCGTCGTAGTCCCCTCCGATCCCGATGTGCGCCGCGCCGGCGACCTCCCGGGCGTGCTCGACGTGGTCCGCCACGTCGCCCACGGTGGCGGTCGGCGCCGGGTGCGCCCGCTGCCAGCGTTCGAACTCGGCGAGCGCGGCCGGATCCGACGCTTCGGTGCCCGCGGTCCCGCCGTCGTCGATCCCCAGCCGGGTGCGCTCGGCGGCCTCGGCCGCGGCGTGGTCGGCACACTGCTGCGAGACGAATGCCGGGACGAAGGTCAGCATGATGACGCCGCCGTTGCCGGCGAGTGCGCGCAGCACGTCGTCCGGCGCGTCCCGCACGTGGTCGCACAGGGCGCGGCAGGACGAGTGCGAGAAGATCACCGGTGCCCGCGACGCATCGATGGCGTCCCGCATGGTGCCGGGAGCGACGTGCGAGATGTCGACCAGCATCCCGATCCGGTTCATCTCCGCCACCACCTGGCGCCCGAAGTCGCTGAGGCCACCGAGCACCGGTGCGTCGGTCGCGGAGTCGGCCCAGGGCAGGTTCTGGTTGTGCGTCAGCGTCATGTAGGCCACGCCCAGCGCCCGCAACGTGCGCAGCACCGCGAGCGATCCCGCGATGGAATGGCCACCCTCGGCGCCCATCAGCGCCGCGATCCGGTGGTCGGCGACGGCGGCACGCACCTCGCCGGCGCTGCGCGCGGCGCGGAACGTCTCCGGGTACTTCGCGACGATGCGACGCACGCAGTCGATCTGTTCCAGGGTGGCGACGACCGCCTCCGGCCCGGGCAACGTGCCCGGAACGAACACCGAGAAGAACTGCGCGCCAACACCTCCGGCGCGCAGGCGAGCGATGTCCGTGTGCAACGAGGGCTGGTTCCGGGCGATGTCCATCGCGTCCAGGTCGTAGTCGCACCTCTCGCGCAGCGCCCAGGCGAGATCGTTGTGGCCGTCGAAGACCGGTGCCCGGCGCAGCAGCGCATCGATGCGGGCGACGGGGTCGGCGGCGGTGTCGGTGCTCATGGCAGCCATTGTCGCATCACGCCAGGCGGGACAGCCGCGATACGGCCTCGTCGATCACGTCGTCGGCCTTGCAGAACGCGAACCGCACCAGGTGGGCGCCGTCCGCGGCCTCGTCGTAGAACACCTGGGTGGGGACCGCGGCGACGCCGACCCGGGCG
This sequence comes from uncultured Actinomycetes bacterium, assembly GCA_964539345.1. GTDB lineage: Bacteria > Actinomycetota > Actinomycetes > Mycobacteriales > Nakamurellaceae > Nakamurella. The sequence goes on from CAZIIX010000041.1 coordinate 3,873, forward strand.
GGAAGCGTGCGGCACCACTCCAGCCCGTTCGTCTCGCCGATCGACCGCACGTCCGCCTGCACGAAGTACGTGCCGGCCGGCACCGTCACGTCCAGGCCGACCGAGCGCAGCCCCGCGCAGAGCCGATCACGCTTGTGCTGCAACGAACCCCGCAGCCCGGCGACCCATGCCGACTCGTGCTCGAGGGCGTGGGCGACGGCGGGCTGGAACGGCGCCCCACCGACGAACGTGAGGAACTGCTTGGCCGCGCGGACCGCGGCGACCAGCGGCGCCGGGCCGCAGATCCAGCCGATCTTCCACCCGGTGACGTTGAACGACTTGCCCGCCGAGGAGATCGTCAGGGTGCGCTCGGCCATTCCCGGCAGCGTGCCGATCGGCAGGTGCGGGGCGCCGTCATAGATCAGGTACTCGTAGACCTCGTCGGTGACGACGATCAGGTCCCGCTCGGTCGCCAGCCGCGCGATGCCGGCGAGCTCATCCGCCGACAGCACGGTGCCGGTCGGATTGTGCGGGCTGTTGAGCAGCAGTACTCGGGTGCGGTCGGTGACGGCATCGGCGAGCCGGTCGAGGTCCAGGCAGAACCGTCCCGCATCGTCCCGCCGGAGCGGCACCGCGACCGCCCGCGCCCCGGCCATGGCTACGACCGCCTGATAGGAGTCGTAGTAGGGCTCGAGCATCACCACCTCGTCATCGGCATCGGCCAGCGCGAGGATCGCCGCGGCGATGGCCTCCGTCGCTCCGACCGTGACGAGCACCTCGCCGTCCGGGTCGAACCGTTGCCCGTGATCGCGCCGGCGCGCGGCGGCGATGGCCTCCCGCAGCTCCGGCATACCCGGACCGGGCGGATATTGGTTGACGCCGTCCGCAATGGCCTGCCGGGCGACCTCGAGCATGGCCGGCGGGCCGTCGCTGTCCGGGAAGCCCTGTCCCAGGTTGACCGCCCTATGGGCGTGGGCCAGTGCGGTCATCTCGGCGAAGATGGTCGAGGTGAATCGCTGCAGGCGAGGCACGAGCGGAGCGGACAGCGGACGGGCGGGGGATCTCGTCATGTCCCAGTTCTACCCGGACGATCGGCGCGCCCCCGCGGCGGCTCGCTGACGGTGCCGATGCGCCGCGCCGGGTCCGGTGCTTCGCCGCTACGCGACAATGTCCCTGTGACGCTGCCCCTCACCGAAGCCGACACCGCGCGCCGCCGCCGGTTGGTCCGGATGAAGACGCTGGCCGCGGGACTGTTGGTGCTGATGGCGGTCGTCTTCGCGATCTGCTGGACGCTGCAGGACCGGTATCCGTGGCTGGGGTACGTGCGCGCGGCCGCCGAGGCCGGGATGGTCGGGGCACTCGCGGACTGGTTCGCGGTCACCGCCCTGTTCCGCCGCCCGCTGGGGCTGCCGATCCCGCACACCGCGATCATTCCGCGGCGCAAGGACTCGATCGGATCGGCGCTGTCGGAGTTCGTCGCGGCGAACTTCGTCTCGGAAGAAGTGGTGCGCGACAAGATCTCTCGCATCGACGTCGCCGCCAAGGCGGGGGCGTGGCTGGCGCAGGAGCCGAACGCCGAGCGTATGACGAAGGAATTGGCGTCAGCGGTTCGCGGGCTGTCCTCGGTGCTCTCCGACGAGCAGGTGGCCTCGCTCCTCACGCAGCTGGTGCGCCGGAAGGTGAGCCGGACGCGGGTCGGGCCGCCGATCGGCGCCGTCGCCGCCGGGGTGCTCGAGCGGGGCGATCACCACCGCCTGGTGGACTTCGTCATCGACACGTGCTTCGAGTGGATGCGTGACAACCATGACGTCGTCCTGCGGGTGGTGACCCAGCGCGCGCCGAGCTGGTCGCCCCGCTTCGTCGACTCGATCGTCGCCGACCGGGTCTATCGCGAGGTCACGGCGTTCGCCTACGCGGTCAAGTCCGACCCGACGCATCCGCTGCGGATCGCGATCGACCGGTTCCTCGGCACCCTGGCACGGGACCTGCAGGTCGACCCGGAGACCATGGATCGGGCCGACCGGATCGCCCGGCGGCTGGTGGCCAACGAGCAGGTCCAGCAGGTCGCCGCCAGCGCCTGGACCGGCGCCAAGGAGACGCTGTTGCAGGCCGCCGAGGATCCGGACTCGCCGCTGCGGCGATCGGTGCGCGACGGGCTGGTCGCCTTCGGCCGCCGACTGACCACGGACAGGGAGCTCGCGGGCAAGATCGACGCCTGGATCGCCGACGCCGCAGGCTATCTCGCCGCCAACCACGCACGCGCCCTGACCGGCATCATCGACGACACGATCGCGCGGTGGGACGGCGAGCAGACATCGCGCCGCATCGAGCTGCACATCGGCCGGGACCTGCAGTTCATTCGCATCAACGGCACCGTCGTCGGGGCGCTGGCCGGCCTGGCCATCTACTCGGTCGCACAACTCGTCCTCGGCTGACGAGCCGCCCATCCCAGCGACGCGCCGACGCTGTGACCACGATCGCTAACTGTATGCTTGCAATTGCAAGCAGCGCTCCGTACCGTGGGAGCTGACCACGGGAGGAGGAGCAGATGGGACTGACCGACGTCGGGCGCGGCCTGGGCCGCGACCTGCTCAATCCGGTCCGCGAACTCGGCGACTACATCCGCGCGCAACGCACCGAGGCGCAGATCTCGCTCCGGGCGCTGGCCGAGCGGGCCGGCGTGTCCAACCCCTACCTCTCCCAGGTCGAGCGGGGACTGCGCAATCCCAGCGCGGCCATCCTCGCGCAGATCGCCGACGGGCTCTCGATCTCCGTGGAGACCCTGCTGGCGAAGGCGGGCATCCTGCGCCCCTCCGAGACCACGACGCCCGTGATCGACGCGATCCACGCGGATCCGACGCTCACCGACCGGCAGAAGACCTCGCTGATCGACGTGTACCGAGCGCTGCGGCACGAAGCGCTGCGTGACTCCGCACCCGCGACCGCGCCGGTGCCGGACACGGTCCCTGACCACACCGACGACCGGGCCGGAGGCGACCGGGCCGCCACCTCGTGACCCGCGCTGCGTGACCCGGGCCATCACCGACCCACCCCACACCTGCCAAGGAGCATCACCATGAACATCTTCACCGACCTCCGCACCGTCTCGGAGAACGCCATCAACCAGCTCTCCGGCCGCTTCACCGACCTGCCGCGTCCGCTGCTGGCCGCCATCGGCGCCGGCGACCTGGCGGTCGAGCAGCTGGCGAAACTGCGCGAGCAGCTCCATGACAAGCTCGGCACCGACCGCGGGGCTCCGGACCGGGAGGACGTCAAGGCGTTCGCCGCCGACCTGCCGGGCCGCGCCCAGAAGATCGCCAGCGACCTCGCGCACCAGCTGGAGGAGTTCGCCCAGGCCGCACCGGAGAAGGCCCAGCGCCTGATCGGCGAGATGCCGGGGAAGGCATCGGAATTCACCGAATCGCTGTCGCCGGAGAACCTGCGCAGCACGATCGAGGCGTACACGAATTTCGTCGGATCGATCTACGACACACTCGCCGACCGCGGCAGCGAGACCGCATCCAAGATGCGCCCCGAGCAGGCGTCGGACGACGCGGCGTCGGCCGGCGCCACCGCCACGGCGCGCGCGACCGGCGCGGCGGCGTCGGGCAGTGGCAGTCGCCGCAGCACTGTCAAGAGTGGCACGGCCGCCAAGAACGGTGCCGGCACGTCCCGCACGCGCACGTCACGTTCGACCAGCGCGAAGCCGCGCGCGGCCAAGTCCGCGACCGGCACGTCGACAGCGACCAAGTCCAGTACGGCCAAGTCCACGACCGCCAAGCGCAGCACGACCAAGGGAAGCACGACCAAGCGCAGCACGACCGCCAAGGGCGCCGCGCCGGGCCGCACCTCCACGACGGCGGCCGGCGCGGGCAGCGCGACCGACGACAGCGCGCAGTAGGCGGCCCGACACCGGGCCCGCCCGGCAGGGGTGCCCAGCAGCGATATCGCGCCCGGCACCGCGGGCGGCACCGCGGCCGGGCCAGCACGGTGAATCGCCGCGATGCCCCCGCCGGGTGCCGCCGTGGCCGGCCGTGCCCGGTCGCGCCCCGGGCCGCGTCGGCCACGTAGTCTGAACCCGTGCTGTCCGTCGTCCTGCAGATCATCCAGGCCATCACCCTCGTGCTGGCCTACGGGGGCGCGGTCCTCGGCGTGTTCTGCCTGATCGACGCCGTGACCCGCCGGCCCGATGCGTTCGTCGCCGCGGACAAGAAGACCAAGGGCACATGGATCGCGATCACCGCCGGCTCGGCCGTCGTCCTCGGCCTGGCACTCGTCTCGCCCGCGTTCGAACCGCAGAGCATCTTCTGGCTCGCCGCCATGATCGGCGTGCTGGTCTACCTGGTGGACGTGCGTCCGCGGCTGAAGGAGGTCTCGGGGCCGCAGCGCTGGTAGCGGCGCCAACGGTGCTGCCCGGCGGAGCGGCCGGGTCCGCGGCGGCGCTGCGCGCCGGCCCCGTCATACCTCGTCATACCGCGGGCCCGGTCATACCCAGTCAACCCCGCGGGCCCCGTCATACCTCGTCATACCCCGCCGGGCTCGGCCTCCCGCTGCTCGCGGCCGCGCTCGTAGGAGATGCGGATCTCCGTCTCCGCGTCACCGCGCCCGACCC
>CAZIIX010000041.1:8563-12754 GCA_964539345.1 uncultured Actinomycetes bacterium
CGGCCGCGCTCGTAGGAGATGCGGATCTCCGTCTCCGCGTCACCGCGCCCGACCCAGTTCGACCCCTCGGTGCTCTTGCCCGGCTCGAGATCCTTGTACACGCTGAAGAAGTGCTGGATCTCCAGCAGGTCGAACTCCTTCATATCGGAGATGTCCTGCAGATTCTCCTGTCTCGGATCGTTCGCCGGCACGCACAGCACCTTGTCGTCCGGCCCCTTCTCGTCGGTCATCCGGAACATCCCGATCGCGCGGGCCCGCACCACGCACCCCGGGAACGTCGGCTCGGGCAGCAGCACGAGCGCGTCCAGCGGGTCGCCGTCCTGACCGAGCGTATGCTCGATGAATCCATAGTCCGCCGGGTACTGCGTGGCCGTGAACAACACTCGGTCCAATCGGATGCGGCCGCTGTCGTGGTCGACCTCGTACTTGTTGCGTGACCCCTTCGGAATCTCGATGACGACGTCGAAGTCCACGGCCGCACCTCCTTGGTCCTGGGCGCCGGCGGACCCTCCGGGCGTCCTGGGAAAACCTTAGCCGGGCACGGCGGCGTCGCGGAAAACATGCCAGCCGAAGCACTCAGCCCGCTGTGGAAGGATGGCCGGTGTGAATGCGCAGCGGTGGAAGCGGCCCGTCTGGATCATCGTGGGCACGGTGGTCATCCTGGCCATGCTCGCGGTGGTCGCGATCGTGGCGTGGCCGAACCTATCGGGGACCGATGACGAGGCGTCCGGAGAGACGCAGTCGACGACGACCACCGCCTCCGGGGAGCAGGCGGTCCCGGACCCGCCGGTCACCACACCGACGCCGCGGATCGTGCCGATGGCGATCTCGGACAAGGCCCCCACCGCCGACGGCATCGCCGCGCAACTCGCGAAACCGCTGTCGAACAAGAACGTGGCCGACCTCAGCGGCATCGTCATCGACCCCGAGTCGGGAAAGACCCTGTGGGAGCGCAAGGCCGACGACGCCCGGGTGCCCGCATCCAGCATGAAGCTGCTCACCGGCGCCGCGCTGCTGGCCTCCGTCGACCCGAACGACCGGCTCATCACCAAGGTCGTCCAGGGCGCCGACCCCGGCACCATCGTGTTCGTCGGCGGGGGAGACGTCACGCTGTCGGCCCGGCCGGAGGGAACGGCGACGGTGCTCCCGGGCGGCCCGACCGTGGCGGACCTCGCCGCCCAGGTGAAGGCGTCCGGTGTCGAGGTCTCCAAGATCGTGCTGGACACCTCCTATTGGAGCGGCCCGGAGCTCGCCGAGGGCTGGCATGCCGAGGACATCCGGGGCACCCCGCAGATCGCCAAGGGCTACATCACCAAGATGTCCGCCCTGATGGTCGACGACGACCGCACCGACCCGAGCGTGCAGTACTCGCCGCGCACCGGCGAACCGGCGATGACGGCGGGAAAGGCGCTGGCCCACGCGCTGGGCGTGGACGACGTCCCGATCGAGATGGGTGAGGCGCCGCCCGACGCCGAGGTGCTCGGGCAGGTGAGCTCCCAGCCGATGGCGACGCTGCTCGCGCAGGCGCTGGAGCGGTCGGACAATGTGCTCGCCGAGGCCCTCGCCCGGGAGACGGCCATCGCCCGGGGCGCGGCGCCCTCGTTCGACGGGGTGTCGGCGGCCATCCTGCAGGCGCTGGGCGACATGGGCATCGACACCGACGGCGTGGTGGTCAAGGACGGGTCCGGCATGTCCACCATGGACCGGGTGCCGGTCACCGTGCTCGCCCGGGTGATGGCGGCCGCCGTCTCCGGCGAGGACGCCAACCAGCGCATCCTGCTCACCGGCCTGCCGCTGGCCGGGGTGTCCGGCACGCTGGCCGAGAACGACCGGTTCCAGCAGAAGGAGACCAAGGCCGGCCGCGGCTGGGTGCGGGCCAAGACGGGATCGATCAACGTCACCGCCACCGACGTGACCTACGCACTGGTCGGCTACGTGCCGGACGTCGACGGCCGCATCCTGGTGTTCGCGTTCAACTCCAACGGCGTCAACGGCAACCCGTCGCGCTACGCACAGGACGCGCTGGCCACCGCGCTGCGGCTGTGCGGATGCTCCGGATAGCGCCCATGCCATCGATGACGCCGTCACCGCCCACCCCCAGCCCCATCGACTGGGACGCGGCGGTGCGCGCCGGAAAGCGCCTCGCGCCGCGCGGGCCGAAGGTCACCCGGGAGCAGGCGCACCAGGTCGTCGCCGAACTGCGCGACGCCGCGCGACGGGCCGAGCTGCAGGTCCGCGAGACCACCGGCCTGGGCCTGGATCTGCCGGTGGCCGAGGCCGAGGTCGTCGACCGGGCCGGATGGGTCGCCGCCACGGCGGAGGGCATGGCGATGCTGACCGCGCCGTTCGCCGACATCCTCGGATCGGCCGCCGGTGCCGCCCGGATCGCCGGTTCCGAGGTGGGCCTGGTGCTGGGCTACCTGTCCGGGCGGGTGCTCGGCCAGTACGACCCCGTCGGCGGCGGTGGCCGGCTGCTGCTGGTCGCCCCGAACATCGTCAAGATCGAGCGGGAGCTCGAGGCGAGGCCGGCCGACTTCCGGCTCTGGGTGTGCCTGCACGAGAGCACCCACCGGCTGCAGTTCAACGCCACTCCCTGGATGGTCGACCACTTCCGCGGCCTGCTGGACAGCTACGCCGCGGTGGCCCCGTCCGACGCGTCCGCGCTGCTGAGCCACCTGACGAGCGCCATCCGCCGGCGGAAGGACACCGGCGACGACGTCGATCCTGCCGAATCCTGGATCCAGCGCATCCAGACCCCCGAGCAGCGAACCATCTTCGACCAGCTGATGGCGCTGATGACGCTGTTGGAGGGGCACGCGGACTACGTCATGGATGCGGTCGGCCCGGCGGTGGTGCCGACCGTCGAGTCCATCCGCGAGGCGTTCTCCGAGCGGCGACGCAAGGGCCGCGGGCCGATCGACCGCCTGGTCCGATCGCTGCTGGGCATGGATGCGAAGCTCGCCCAATACGTCCAGGGCGCCTCGTTCGTCCGCGGGGTGGTCGACGCGGTGGGCAGGGACGGCTTCAACCGTGTCTGGGACCGGCCGGAGAACCTGCCGACACTGCGCGAGATCCGCGACCCGGCGGCGTGGGTGCGGCGGGTGCACGGCTGACCGGAGGCCGCCGATGACTCCTCCCCGCGCCGAGCCCGTCACCGCCGCCCTGCGCCGATGGCTCGACCGGGACCTGCTACCGCCGGGCGCGCCGCTCGTCATCGCCTGCTCCGGGGGCGCGGATTCGCTCGCGCTGGCCATCGCCGCCCGCGAGGTCGTCGACGGCGGGCGACTGGCCGCGGCGGTCATCGACCACCGGCTGCAACCGGGTTCGGCGGAGGTGGCCGAACGCGCGGCCGGTGCGCTGCGCGACCTCGGATACCGCCGCGTCGACGTGCGCGCGGTGACGGTGGACGGGGCCGGCGGGATGGAGGCCGCGGCGCGGGCGGCGCGGTACCGGGCGCTCCGGGAGATCGCCGCCGCGCGCGGGCCCGACACGGCCGTGCTGCTCGCGCACACCGCGGACGACCAGGCCGAGACCGTGCTGCTGGGTCTGGCCCGCGGCTCCGGCCCGCGCTCGGTCGCCGGCATGCGGGACTGGCGCCCACCCTGGGGCCGGCCGCTGCTGACCGTCCGGCGTGCCGACACCGAGCGGCTGTGCCGGGACCGGGGAGTGTCCTACTGGCACGACCCGCAGAATGACGACGTGGCGTTCACCCGGGTGCGGCTGCGCCGCGAGGTGCTGCCGCTGCTGGAGCGGACGCTCGGCGGCGGCGTCGCCCCGGCGCTGGCCCGCACCGCGGAACTGATGGCCGACGACCTGGCGGCACTGGACGAGATCGCCGACCGTGCCCGCGCGGCCGCTGCGATACCCGCACCGGCGGGTCCGCCCGGCCTGTCCTGCGCCGCGCTGCGGGACTGGCCCAGCGCGGTGCGGCGCCGCGTGCTGCGCGGCTGGCTCGCCACCGCCGACGTCACCGAGCTCACCTACCGGCACCTGGTGCGGCTCGAGGGCCTCGTCATGGACGGACGGACCGGTGCCGCGGTCCGACTTCCCGGTGGCGCCGACGTGGTGCGGCGCGGGCCCGAGCTGCGCCTGGAAGGTCCCACCCCCAGGTGAGTGCCGGCCGGCGGACGGGTGGCAGGCTAACGGCCATGAGCTCCGATGCCACGCCGCCGGCGGCCGATCCAGCCGCGC
>CAZIIX010000041.1:12854-14550 GCA_964539345.1 uncultured Actinomycetes bacterium
AGGCTAACGGCCATGAGCTCCGATGCCACGCCGCCGGCGGCCGATCCAGCCGCGCTCAACGTCCCGCAGCCCGCCGCCCCATCGAACGCCGCCCCGTCGAACGCCGCCCCGTCATCGAACCCTGCGCCCCCACCGAATCCCGCGACCTCGTCGACCGCGCACCCGGAGCTGACCACCGTCGTCGACGCCGGCGACGCGATCGCCATCGGCGCCGACGACGACCCGGGGGCCGAACACGGCTACGCGGGGGAGTTGCAGGCCGTCCTGATCGACGCCGAGACGCTGCACGCGAAGATCGGCGAGCTGGCCGCGGCCGTCGCGGTGGACCACGAGGGTGACGAGCCGCCGATCGTGGTGTGCGTGCTCAAGGGCGCGGTGATGTTCCTCACCGACTTCGTGCGCGCGCTGCCGATGCCCTCCGAGCTGGAGTTCATGGCCGTGTCGTCCTACGGGTCGGCGACCTCGTCCTCCGGGGTGGTGCGGATCCTGAAGGATCTCGACCGGGACATCACCGGGCGCCGGGTGCTGATCATCGAGGACATCATCGACTCCGGCCTGACCCTGTCCTGGCTGCGCAAGAACCTCGCCTCGCGCGGGCCGGCGTCCATCGAGGTGGTGGCCCTGCTGCGCAAGCCGACCGCGGTCAAGGTCGACGTCGACGTGCGCTACGTCGGGTTCGACATCCCGGCCGAGTTCGTCGTCGGCTACGGCCTGGACTATGCCGAGCGCTATCGCGACCTGCCGTTCGTGGGGATGCTCGGCGAGCACATGTATCAGTAGGCCACCTCGGCACCGTTCGGGCCGCCGGTCCGTCCCGCGCGCGTCAGCTGTTCGCGAACGCGACGGCCATCCACGCTCGTCCCGTGTGCGCGAAATGACGGTTAACGCCACAGCCTGGCATGATGGGTCTGCCTCGGCGGCGTCAAACGGTAGGCTGACACCCTATAGATGCGGCCTGCGCTGCCCTGCGGGAAGGTGGATGCCGCCTTCGCAGGTGGGCGCATGTAGTGGGCACCACCGGGGTCACTTCCGCCAATAGAACTGGGAGGGTCGAGGTCGCCGTCAGCGGCCGAAAACCGCATGGATCGTAAGCGCCTGCTTCGCTCACCATTGGTGTGGGTGGTTGTCATCGTTCTGGTGTACCTGGTGTACTCCTACCTCTCCGATGACACGCGCGGCTACACGCAGCAGACCACCTCGGTGGCATTGGAACAGCTCTCCGATGGCAACGTCAGCTCGGCCCTGATCGACGACAAGGAGCAGCGGCTCCGACTGACGTTGAAGAAACCCGTCGACGGCGCCGACAAGATCTACGCGAAGTACCCCGCCGGGGCGTCCGACCAGATCTTCGACAAGGTGCAGGCCGCGCATCCCAGCAAGGATTTCGACACCACCGTCTCCAGCGAGTCGGCGTTGTTGTCGCTGTTCATCTACCTGATCCCGGTCGGTCTGATCCTGCTGTTCCTGTTCTGGATGATGAACAACGCGCAGGGCGGCGGCAACAAGGTGCTCTCGTTCGGCAAGTCCAAGGCGAAACCTTTGGACAAAGACATGCCGATGACGAAGTTCTCGGATGTCGCCGGCGCGGACGAGGCGGTGGAGGAGCTCGACGAGATCCGGGACTTCCTCGCCAATCCGGCGCGCTACCAGGCGCTGGGCGCCAAGATCCCCAAGGGCGTGCTGCTCTACGGCCCGC
>CAZIIX010000042.1:0-4126 GCA_964539345.1 uncultured Actinomycetes bacterium
CAGCTCGCGCGGCAGCGCGTCGTTCGGCCCGCCGTCGCCCGGGTGCCCGCCGTCGCCCGGGTGCCCGCCGTCGCCGGGCCGGTCGGGACCGTCGGCAGTCGGCCCGTCGGTCACGAGTCCGAGTCCCGGGGCGGGTCCATCGCATGCAACCTGGCGCCGATCCGCTCGATATCGGCCTTCGCCGCGGCGTTCCGGGCGCGGATCTTGTCCACCACGGCGTCCGGCGCCTTGTCCAGGAACGCCTGGTTGCCCAGCTTCGCGCCGGTCTGCGCCAGCTCCTTCTCCGCAGCGGCGAGATCCTTGGTCAGACGGGCCTTCTCGGCGGCGGCATCGACCGTCCCGGAGGTATCGATGTGCACCGAGACCGTGACGCCGGAGAGTGGGATCGGCAGCGAGGCGGTGGGGGTGAACTCGCCCTCGGTGAGCGTGAGTCGGCACATTCCGGCCGCGGCTCCGACCACGAACGACAGGGATGCGGCCGCTCCGCCGTCGAACGATGTCCATCCGACCTGGGCGGGCACCCGGCGGCTCGGCGCGAGGCCCTGGTCGGACCGGAAGCGCCGGATCTCCGTCACCAGCCGCATGACGTCGGCCATGCCGGCCGCGGCGTCCGGATCGGGCTCGCGTCCGGACGATTCGGGCCAGTTCGCGGTCACGAGCGTCTCACCGCCGGTCAGCGAGGTCCACAGCGACTCCGTCACGAACGGGATGAACGGGTGCAGCAGCCGCAGCAGGGTGTCGAGGACGGTGCCGAGCACCGCCCTCGTGTGGTCCGCCTGCTCCCCGCCGGCGTACAGGGGCGCCTTGGCCAGTTCCACGTACCAGTCGCAGAACTCGTCCCAGGCGAAGTGGTACAGCCCCTCGGCGGCCTTGGCGAACTGGAAATCGCCCAGCAGGGCTGTGGTCTCGGCCACCACGGCGTCCAGCCGGTCCAGGATCCACCGGTCGGCGGCACTGCCGGTGTCGGGATTCACCGGGGCGTCGGGCACCCGGGCTCCGTTGAGCAGCGCGAACCGGGTGGCGTTGAACAGCTTGGAGCAGAAGCTCTTCGCGCCGCGCACCCAGTCCTCGGCGATCGCCTGATCGGTCCCGGGGTTCGCCCCGCGCGCCAGGGTGAAGCGCACCGCGTCGGCACCGTAGTCGTCGATCCACTGCAGCGGGTTGACCACATTGCCACGGGACTTCGACATCTTCTTGCCGTACTGGTCGCGCACCAGCCCGTGCAGCGCCACCACGTCGAACGGCTGGTCACCGCGTTCGTTGCCGCGCATGGCCTCCAGGCCCATCATCATCATGCGGGCGACCCAGAAGAACAGGATGTCGTAGCCGGTGACCAGCACGCTGGTGGGATAGAACGCGCGCAGGGTGTCGGTCTTCTCCGGCCAGCCCATGGTGGAGAACGGCCACAGCGCGGAGGAGAACCAGGTGTCCAGCACGTCCTCGTCCTGGGTCCAGCCCTCCCCCGGGGGCTCCTCGTCCGGTCCGACGCAGCGCATCTCCCCGTTCGGGCCGTACCAGACGGGAATGCGGTGGCCCCACCACAGTTGGCGCGAGATGGTCCAGTCGTGCATGTTGTCGACCCAGTCGAAATAGCGCGCGGCCATCTCCGGCGGATGGATGCGGGTCCGGCCGTCGCGCACCGCGTCGCCGGCCGCCTTCGCCAGCGGGGCGACCTTGACGAACCACTGCAGTGACAGCCGGGGCTCGACGACATCGTCCGATCGTGAGCAGTGCCCCACGGCATGCACGAACGGCGACCTCTCCCCCACGATGTGGCCCGCCCGGGCGAGCGCGTCCTTGACCGCGACGCGCGCGGTGAAGCGGTCCATCCCGTCGAACTCCAGGCCGGTGCCGGTGATCCGGGCGTCCGGGCCGAGCACCTCCACGTGCGGAAGGCCGTGGCGCTGGGCGATCTCGAAGTCGTTCGGGTCGTGCGCCGGGGTGACCTTGACCGCGCCGGTGCCGAACGTCGGATCCACGTGCTCGTCGGCGACGATCGGGATCTCCCGACCTACTAGGGGCAGCGTCACCGTCCGGCCCACCAGCGCCGTGTAGCGCTCGTCGTCGGGATGGACCGCCACGGCGGTGTCGCCGAGCATGGTCTCCACCCGGGTGGTGGCCACCACGATGGAGAAGTCGGCGCCGGCGGTGCCGTCGTAGCGCAGCGACACCAGCTCCCCGTCGTCGTCGACGTGCTCGACCTCGATGTCCGACAGTGCGGTGGCACATCCGGGGCACCAGTTGATGATCCGCTCCGCGCGGTAGATCAGGCCCTCGTCATACAGTTGCTTGAAGATGGTCTGCACGGCCGCGGAGAGCCCCTCGTCGAGGGTGAAGCGTTCGCGCGACCAGTCGACCGAATCGCCGAGCCGCTTCATCTGGCCGAGGATCGCGCCGCCCGACTCCCGCTTCCAGTCCCACACCTTCTGGACGAACAGGTCACGGCCGAAGTCGTGCCGGGTCTTGCCGTCCGCGGCGAGCTGCCTCTCCACCAGCGTCTGGGTGGCGATGCCGGCGTGGTCCATGCCGGGCAGCCACAGCACCTCGTCGCCGCTCATGCGGTGCCAGCGGGACAGCACGTCCATCAACGTGTGGTCGAGGGCGTGGCCGACGTGCAGGTCGCCGGTGACGTTGGGCGGCGGCAGCACGATCGAGAACGGCCGACGCCCGCCGGAGAGCACCCGCTGTTCGTCCGCGCGGAAATAGCCGGCGTCCACCCACCGCTGATACAGCGCGACCTCGACCGCGGCCGGGTCGTACTGGGTCGGCAGATCGGCGGCGGGCACTGGCTGGTCGGCGGAGTTAGTCACCGGTCCAGTTTAGGTGTGACGATGGCCGGTGCCGCCCGGTGGTGACCGGCGCCCGCCCCGCCCGCGTCAGCACGGGCCATCCGACGTCGCCGTCAGTACGAGCGAGGCATTCCCAGCGAGTGGGTGGCGATGAAGTTGAGGATCATCTCGCTGTTGACCGGGGCGATCTTCAGCAGCCGCGCCATGCCGTAGAGCGGGAGCAGGCCGAACTCGGCCGCCAGCCCGTTGCCGCCGTGTGTCTGGATGGCGGCGTCGATGGCGTGGATCGCCGCCTCGGCAGCCGCGTACTTGGCCATGTTCGAGGCCTCGCCGGCGTTCTCGCCGTGGTCGTGCAGCCAGGCCGCCTTGGTCGTCATCAGCGCCGCGAGCTCGATCTCGATCGCGGCCTTGGCCAGCGGGTGGGCGACGGCCTGGTGCGATCCGAGCGGCGTCTTCCACACCGTGCGGTGCGACGCGTACTCGGCGGCCCGGCGCAGCGCGAATCGACCCATGCCCACGCACAGCGCAGCGGCGGTGATGCGCTCGGGGTTGAGACCGTCGAAGAGCAGTTTCAGGCCGGCCCCCGGTTCGCCGACGAGGGCGGACTGCGGCAACCGGACGTCGTCGAAGAACAGCGTGGACTGCCGATCGGGGATCTGCGCGGCGACCGGCAGCGGCTGCACCTGCAGCCCCGGCGCGTCGGTAGGCACGATGAACAGGCTCAGGCTGGCCCGGCCGGTGGTCTCGTCGACACCGGTGGCGGCGACGGTGAGGATCGCCGCGGATTCGTCGACGCCGGAGATGAAGTACTTCGAGCCGGACAGCACCCACTCGTCACCGTCCGCCGTGGCGCGGGTGGCGATGCGGTGTGAGTTCGAGCCCGCGTCCGGTTCGGTGATCGCGAAGGCCATCTTCGTCGACCCGCCCGCCAAGGCGGTCAGCCACTGCTGCTGCTGCTCGCGGCTGCCGTGCCGGGCGAGGATCTCCACACTGATCGCGCTGGAGACCAGCAGGAGCAGCAGGGGGCATCCGGCGCTCGCGGAGGCCTCGGCAACGACCGCCAGCTCGCTCATACCGGCGCCGCCGCCGCCGAACTCCTCCGGCACGTTGATACCGATGAAGCCGGCGTCGCCGAGTTCCTCCCACAGCTCCGTCTGCGGTGTGGAGGTGCGCCCGCGCTCGGCATACTCGGCCAGGCCGTGCCGAGCCGTGATGTCCCGGACGGCCTGACGGATCTCGGTGTATTCGGGGGGCTCGGCGAAATTGACCATGTCAGTGAGAATGCCAGATGTGAACCGCTGTTAACAACTGTGGGTGCGGTCCGCCGCACCGCCGCC
>CAZIIX010000042.1:4226-12490 GCA_964539345.1 uncultured Actinomycetes bacterium
GCCCTCCGCTCGTCCCGCGCGGGCGCACTGGTGCAGGTCGCCGGCGGCACCCCCGGTAGCGTGGTGACGCCGTATCCGGCGTGTGGATCGATCATGCCGAGCCGAGACCAAGGAGCAGCCGATGAGTCCGTTCGGGGCCGTGCGGCCGCTGGATAACCTCGCCGCCGCCGAGAGCGCGCGGCGGCGCGCGCTGCTCCCCCCGGGCGCGTTGGGCACGTTCGGTCCCGCCCTGGACCTGCTGGCCGGGGCCCGCGGCGGACCGGTCGCGGCGATCGCCCCCGACCGGGTCGCGCTGGTGGTCTTCGCCGGTGACCACGGCATCGCCTTCGCCGGGGTGACGGCCTACCCGCCGGGCACGACCGCGCGGCGGATCAACGAGCTCGGCGCCGGCACCGGCCCGGTGGCGCAGCTGGCCGCGGAGGCGGGGGTGCAGGTGCGCGCGGTGGACATCGCGGTCCGCGGCGAGATCACCGCCCCGAACGTCGACCGGTCGCACCGGGTGCGGACCGCGAGCGGGCGCATCGATATGCAGGACGCGCTGTCCGAGGACTTCCTCGACCAGGCACTGCAGGCGGGGATCGAGCTGGCCGATGCCGAGGTCGACGGCGGCGCCGACATCCTCATCGGCGCGGTCTGCGGGGCGGCGGTGAGCACCCCGACCGCCGCGCTGGTCTCGGTGGTGACCGGCATGGAGCCGGTCGATGCCACCACCCGCGGGTCCGGCATCGACGACCCGTCATGGATCGCCAAGTGCGCCGCGGTCCGGGACGCACGATTCCGCGCCCGCGATCACGGCGGTGACGCCCGGGCGCTGCTGCGGATCGCCGGAGGCGCCGACCTCGCCGCGCTGACCGGATTCATCGCCCAGGCAGCGGTCCGGCGGACGCCGGTACTGGTCGATGACGTGCCCTCACTGCTGTGCGCCGTCCTGGCCAACCGCCTCGCACCGGGTACCGACCGGTACCTCATCGCGGCGGACACCACGTCCGAGCGCACCGGGGCGCGACTGCATCAGCTGCTCGGCCTGACCCCGTTGGCCGACCACGCGATGACGCTGGGATCGGGGTCGGGCGCAATGATGAGTGTGCCGGCGCTGCGCATCGCGGCGCACCTGGCCGACGAGGCCGCCCGGTACAACGAGACCATCGAACGCGCCGGGAACGCGATCGCCGCCTGGGATCAGGGGCTGCTCTAGGTCCGGCTACTCCACCCTCCAGTCGATGGGCTGCGCGCCCTGCGCGGCCAGCAGGTCGTTGGCGCGGGAGAACGGGCGCGATCCGAAGAATCCGCGCGATGCCGACAGCGGCGACGGGTGCGGAGAGGCCACGATCGGCACCTCGCCGAGCATCGGCCGCAGGGACTGGGCGTCCCGGCCCCAGAGGATCGCGACCAGCGGACCGCCGCGCGCGACGAGCCCACGGATGGCGGTCTCGGTGATCTCCTCCCACCCCTTCCCGCGATGCGAGGCGGGCGCCCCGGGCCGGACGGTCAACACCCGGTTGAGCAGCACCACGCCCTGCCGGGTCCACGCCGACAGGTCGCCGTGGTCGGGCGTGTCGATGCCCAGGTCGCTGCGCAGCTCGGTGTAGATGTTGGCGAGCGATCGCGGGATGGGTCGCACCGACCGCTCCACGGCGAACGACAGGCCGATCGGGTGCCCGACCGTCGGATACGGGTCCTGCCCCACCACTAGCACCCGCGCCCGGTCCAGCGGGCCGGTGAAGGCGCGCAGGATGTGCTGTCCGGCCGGCAGGTAGCTCCTCCCGGCGGCGATCTCCGCCCGCAGGAACCGACCCATCCCGGTGATCCGGTCGGCCACCGGCTGCAGGACGGCGGCCCAGCCCGGATCGATCAGCTCGCTCAATGGTGTGGGCACGCAAGGCACGGTATCGCGCCCGGTCAGCGGAAGTGTTCCCAGCCCGCCTCGCCCTCGTAGGCCTGGCCGTCGACGGTCACCGGCGGCGCCTCGTCCGCCGGGACGGCGGGTCCGCCGACGACACGGCCGATGGGCTGCCACGGGGCCGGCAGATCCGTTCCGGCGGGGAACGTCGCCACCAGCGGATGGTCGTCGCCGCCGGTGAGCAACCACGCCATCGGATCCTTGCCCAGCGCGGATGCCACCTCGGCGAGCCGGCCCGGCACCGGCAGTGCCGCGGTGTCGACATCGATGCGCACGCCGGATGCCGCGGCGATATGGCCGAGGTCGGCCAGCAGGCCGTCGGAGACGTCCAGCATGGCGGTCGCGCCCGCAGCCGCGGCGATCGGTCCGGCAGACAGCGGGGGCTCGGGCACCTTGTAGGCGCCGACGACGACCGCGGGTGAGCGGAAACCGCGGGTGAGCACGGCCAGGCCGGCCGCCGCCCAGCCGATACGTCCGGCGAGTGCGACGACGTCGCCGATCTGTGCACCCGACCGCAGCACCGGTGCGGCGCCGCGCAGATCGCCCAGCACCGTCACGCTGACCGTCAGCCGATCCGCCCGCGTCACATCGCCGCCCACCAGACCGGCCCCCAGGGTCGCCGCGGCGGCGGACAACCCCGCGCCGAGGCCGGCGATCGTGGAGGTCGCGGTGTCGGCGGGAGCACCCAGCGCGATCACCAGGGCGGTGGGCACGGCGCCCATGGCGCAGATATCGGCCATGGCGGCGAGGGCCGCGCGGCGGCCGATCTGCTCGCCGCTGGCCCAGTCGGAGCGGAAGTGCACGCCGTCGACCAGCATGTCCGTGCTCACCACGACCCGGCCGTCCGGGGCGAGCACAACGGCCGCGTCATCGCCCGGACCGACCTCGGTCCCCGCGGGCAGCGGAAGGTCGGAGGTGATCGCATCGATGACGGCGAACTCGCCGGCCTCACCCAGCGTCGACCCACCAGAACCCTGCAGCTGACCGTTCATCGCCTCGTCTCGCACCCCATCCGTTCGTGTCGCCGTCGCCGCCCTGCACCGGGCTCCGCGGCGCTGCCGTCGACGCTACCCACCGAAGCCGGTGGGCGGGCGTGTCCACGCCGAGCCGGATAGGCTGCTGGCATCATAGTGAGGCCGGGCCGCACGTCTGCACCGCTCGGTAGCCTGCCGTGGGCGGCGCGCGCACGGCCGGTGGCGTCGGAAGGAGTACTACCGTGGTCCAGTCCTACATCCTGATCCAGACCGGGGTGGGAAGAGCGGCCGATGTGGCCAGCCTCATCCGCGAGATCCCCGGCGTGGTCAGCGCCGAGGACGTGACCGGCCCGTATGACGTCGTCGTGCGGGCCGAGGCCAACACGGTCGACGAGCTCGGCAAACTCGTCGTCGCGAAGGTCCAGGCCGTGGACGGCATCACCCGCACGCTGACCTGCCCGGTCGTCAACCTCTAGCGCCGACTGTCGAGACACGGCCGCATTGCCCCGCCCGCATCCCGCCGACAGTCCGCAGTCCGCCGACAGCCCGACCCCGGCGGCGTCACCTGCTCCGAGCGAGGACCGACCGTTCCGCCTGGTGATGGGCGTCTCCGTCGCGGCGGTGTTGCTGACCGTCGCCGTCATCGTCGTCGCGTTCGTCGTCGTCTCCCGGGCCACGTCGGAGCCGCCCGCCCCGGACACCGGACCATTGGCGATCCCCGCCGCGCCGGCACCCGGGGCCGACGGTCGCTGGTGCGGCGCCCTGGACGATGCGCTGCCGCGGCAACTGGCCGATCAGGACCGTCGCGAACTGGCCAATCCGTCACCGGGCGTCGCGGCGTGGGGCAGCCCCGCGGTGATCCTGCGCTGCGGGCTGCCCGACCCCGCCGAGCTGACCTGCGCCTCGCACCTGACCCAGTTCACCGACAAGACCGGCGCCTCGGTGTCCTGGCTGCAGCTCTCGGACGAGTCCAGCGTGACGTACATCGCCGTCGACCGCCCGGTCCGCATCGCCGTGACACTGCCGCCCGACGAGGGCGTCGCACCGGTCCAACACCTGTCGGAGATCATCGCCGCGACGATCCCGGCAGCGCCGATCTGCACGGATGGCCACCCGACGGCGCCGGACAACGACTGACGCCGCCGGGCCCCGACCACTAGCGCAGGCCCGACCCGCGCACCAGTGCCGTCTCGATGAGGGTGGCCAGCAGCTCCGGGTAGTCCAGCCCGGCATACTGCCACATCCGGGGGAACATCGAGATGGGCGTGAACCCCGGCATGGTGTTCACCTCGTTGACCATGATGGTCCCGTCGTCGCCGACGAAGAAGTCCACCCGGGACAGCCCCTGCCCGTCCAGCGCGCGGAACGCCCGCACCGCGGCGGCCCGGACCTCCCCGTCGACGGCGGCAGGCAGCGTGGCGGGGATGTCGAACGTCGCCACGTCCTCGACGTACTTGGCGTCGAAGTCGTAGAACCGATCGCCGGACAGGTGGATCTCGGCGGTCGGGGACGCCTCGACGCGCCCGTCCGGGAACTCCAGCACGCCGCATTCGATCTCCCGCCCGGGCGCGGCCGCCTCGACCAGCACCTTCACATCGTGCTGCCGCGCCGCGGCGACGGCCCGTGGCAGATCGGCCCAGTCGGTGATCCGGGAGACCCCCAGCGACGACCCGGCACGCGCCGGTTTGACGAACGCCGGCAGGCCCAGCCGCTCCCGCTCGGCCTCCGGCAGGGTGTCCGCGGCACCGCGCAGCACGGCCCAGGGGACGACGGCCAGACCCTCGGCCATCAGCAGCTTCTTGGTGAACTCCTTGTCCATCGCGGCTGCCGACGCCAGCACTCCGGGACCGACATAGGGCAGGTTCGCCAGCTCCAGCAGCCCCTGCACCGTGCCGTCCTCGCCGTACGGGCCGTGCAGCAGCGGGAACACCACGTCGACGTCCAGCGCGGCGACCTGCGCCCCTGAGTCGTCCCGCAGGGTCAGTGCCCGCGACTCCGCGTCGGTGCGCAACACCGCCTCCCGCCCGGCCGAGACCTCGGGCAGCGTCTGACCGGCGATCGACGGAACGGAGGCCGGGTCGACGCCCAGCCAGCGGCCCTGGCGGGTGATGCCGATGGCCGTGACATCGAATCGGCCCGCGTCGAGGTGCTGCAGCACGCTGGCGGCCGAGGTACAGGACACCGGATGCTCCCCGCTGCGTCCGCCGAAGAGCACCGCGACACGAATCCGCCGATCAGCCATGGGTGACAGCCTACGGTCGTCGGTCGGCGGACCCCACGGTCGACTCCGACCGCCCGGCGGGCTACTCCGGGCTGTACGGGCCGTCCATCAGCATGCGGATCATCTCCTGCGGCGGCATGTGCTGGTAGCAGACGCGGTAGACCCCTTCGGTGATGGGCATGTCGATGCCGTGCCGCAGCGCCAGGTCGCGCACCGAGCGGCAGCTCGCGACGCCCTCCGCCACCTGCCCGCCGGCCGACTCGAGCGCCTCGGACAGCGTCATACCGCTCCCGAGTCGATTGCCGAACGAGCGGTTGCGGGACAGCGGGGAGGACGAGGTGGCGACCAGGTCGCCCAGCCCGGCCAGGCCGGCGAACGTGGCCGGCGACGCGCCCAGCGCGAGCCCGAGCCGGGTGAGCTCGGCGAGGCCGCGGGTGATCAGCGACGCGCTGGTGTTGCCGCCGAACCGCAGACCGTCGGCGATGCCGCAGGCCAGCGCGACGACGTTCTTGCCGGTGCCGCCGATCTCGGCGCCGACGACGTCGGTGATCGTGTACGGGCGGAAGTACTCGGTGGCGCTCGCCCGCTGCACGGCGACGGCGCGTGCGTGCTCCCGGCAGGCGAGCACGGTGGTGGTCGGCTGCTCCTGCGCGATCTCCTTGGCCAGATTCGGACCGGTGAGCACGACGATGCGATCGGCGCGGACCCGGCCGACCGTTTCGATCAGCTGGCTCATGCGCAGGCCGGTGCCGACCTCGATACCCTTGGCCAGCGAGACCACCGGACCGTCGGCGGGCAGCACGTCGCGGAACACGACGAGGTTCTCCCGCAGCGTCTGGCTCGGCACCGCCAACACCACCGATTCGGCGGCCGCCAGGGCGCTTTCCAGGTCGGCGGTCGCGCGCAGCCGCGCCGGCAGCTCCACCCCCGGCAGGTACCCGGCGTTGATGCGGGAGTCGGCGATCTCGCGGGCGACCGCCTCCCGACGGCACCAGAGGGTCACGTCGCGGCCGGCGTCGGCGAGGACCTTGGCGAATGCCGTGCCCCAGGACCCGGCGCCCAGCACTGTCACCCGCTGGATGGGTGGGGTCACTGCGGGGCTTCCCCCAGGTGCGGGTCCCGTCCTCGCTCGGCCTGCCGCGCGGCCTTCTTCGGGTCGAAGAACTCGGTGGGCGGGTGTTCGTCGCGCAGCACGGCCACCATGTCCCGGATCCTCGTCATGATCAGATACGACACGTCGCGGATGGCGCGGGTGTCCACCGGTTTGCCGCGCCACTCGGACAGGTCGATCGGTTCGCCGGCCACCACGTGAATCGTCGTGCGCGGGAACGGCCTGAACTTCCGCCCGGACGCATACGAGTCGTAGACCTCGTGGGTGCCCCAGTGCGCCACGGGGATGACCGGGAAGTCACCCGCGAGGGCGAGCGCCGCGACACCCGGCCGGGGCTTCATCGGCCACCGGTCGGGGTCCTTGGTGACGGTGCCCTCCGGGTAGATCAGCACCACGCGGCCCTGCTTCAGACGCTCGGTGGCCTCCTCGAGCGCGGCCTGCCCCGCCCCGCGCCCGCGCTCGACCGGAATCTGCCGGGTGCTGCGCAGCACCCGACCGACCACCGGGATCTTCCACAGCGACGCCTTGGCCATCACGCCCGGGATGGCGCCGCTCTTGCGGATGAAGACCACGTCGAAGACCGGGTCGAGGTGCGAGATGTGGTTGGCCACCACCAGCGCGGGGCCCTCCATCTGCAGCTTCTCCACGCCGACATAGCGGCGTCGTCCGAGGATCCGGGTCAGGGGGAACAGCACGATCTCGCAGATGAGGATCCATGCGTTGCCCTTTTCGCGGCTCCGCCGACGCGTCGTGCTGCCCGTCACGGCACCCTCCTCGGATTCGACACGAGTACCACCCTAGGGGTAGGGCTTGACCTTCCTGCACCGTCACACCCCACAATGGAGAGCGTGACCACCAGTCAGCGCAGGACCCGCCAGGTCGTCGAACCGTTCCATGCCCGCCGGCAGGATCCCGACGGCTCCGTGGATCCGACGTCGCCCGCGGCGGTTCCGGCCGGCACCGAGGGCGGAGCGGCGGAGGAGTCCGTCGCCGACCAGGCCCCGGCGGCGCCACTGCCGGCCGATCGGTTCCTGAACCGGGAACTGTCCTGGCTGGACTTCAACGCCCGGGTGCTCGAACTCGCCGAGGACCCCGACCAGCCGCTGCTCGAGCGGGTGAAGTTCCTGGCGATCTTCGCCTCCAACCTCGACGAGTTCTACATGGTGCGCGTCGCCGGGCTCAAACGCCGGTCGGAGATGGGTCTGGGGGTGGCGAGCTCGGACGGGATGACGGTCTCCGAGCAACTGGAACGGATCTCGGTGCGCACCCAGGAACTGGTGGAGCGGCTGGGGCATTGCTTCACCAGCGATGTGCTGCCCGCGCTGGAGGACAACGGGATCCGGCTGGTGCACTGGGACGAGATCGACGAGTCGGACCAGGGGCGACTGGCCGCGTACTTCCGCGACCACATCTTCCCGGTGCTCACTCCCCTGGCCGTCGACCCGGGGCATCCGTTCCCGTACATCTCCGGGCTCAGCCTGAACATGGCGATCATCGTGCGTGACCCGCAGACCGGCACCGAGCGATTCGCGCGGCTGAAGGTGCCCCGCAACGTCGACCGCTTCATCCGAGTGCGCCGCGGCGCGGACGACTTCCTGCCGATCGAGGACCTGATCGCCGCGCATCAGGCGGAGCTCTTCCCGGGCATGGAGGTCGTCGAGCACCAGATCTTCCGGGTCACCCGTAACGCGGACTTCGAGGTCGAGGAGGACCGTGACGAGGATCTGCTGCAGGCGCTGGAACGAGAACTCGCCCGCCGCCGGTTCGGCCCTCCGGTGCGGTTGGAGATCGCCGACACCACTTCCGAGCGGATCCTCGCCCTGCTGGTCGGCGAGCTCGATGTGGATCCGGCGGATGCCGTCGAGGTGCCGGGGCTGCTGGATCTGTCCAGTCTGTGGCAGCTCTACGGGCTGGATCGGCCGGCGCTGAAGGATGCGCCGTTCGTTCCCGCCACCCCTCCGGCGTTCGCCGAGGGCGAGACGCCCAAGAGTGCCTTCACGCATCTGCGTGACGGGGACGTGCTGCTGCACCATCCGTATGAATCGTTCGCGACGTCCG
>CAZIIX010000042.1:12590-14545 GCA_964539345.1 uncultured Actinomycetes bacterium
CTGCGTGACGGGGACGTGCTGCTGCACCATCCGTATGAATCGTTCGCGACGTCCGTCCAGCGGTTCATCGAGCAGGCCGCGGCCGACCCCCAGGTGCTGGCGATCAAGCAGACGCTGTACCGCACCTCGGGCGATTCGCCGATCGTGGATGCGCTGATCTCCGCGGCCACCGCCGGCAAGCAGGTGGTGGTGCTCGTGGAGATCAAGGCCCGCTTCGACGAGCAGGCCAACATCACCTGGGCCAAGGCGTTGGAGCGTGCCGGCGTGCACGTCGTCTACGGGCTCGTCGGGCTCAAGACCCATTGCAAGATCGCGCTTGTCGTGCGCCAGGAGGGCTCGACGCTGCGCCGCTACTGCCATGTCGGGACGGGCAACTACAACCCGAAGACGGCGCGGACCTACGAGGATCTGGGGCTCCTGACCGCCGACCCGGGCATCGGCGCTGACCTCACCGACCTGTTCAACGTGCTGACCGGCTACTCGCGGCAGACGGAGTACCGGAATCTGCTGGTCGCCCCGCACTCGATCCGCACCGGCATCATCGACCGGATCGAGCGGGAGATCTCCCACCAGGCGGCGGGCCGCGGCGGCATCGTCCGGATGAAGATGAATTCCATCGTGGACGAACAGGTCATCGATGCGCTCTACCGCGCCTCGCAGGCGGGGGTGGCCGTGGACGTGACGGTGCGCGGCATCTGCACCCTCCGGGCCGGGGTGCCCGGGCTCAGCGACAACATCGTGGTGCGGTCGGTCGTGGGGCGCTTCCTCGAACACTCCCGCATCATCTATTTCGGCGGCGGCGATCCCGGCGGTGCGGGCGAGGAGTTCTGGATCGGCAGCGCCGACATGATGCACCGGAACCTCGACCGACGGGTGGAGGCGATGGTGCAGGTCACCGACAAGGGCGCCATCGATCGACTGCGCGACATCCTGGACATGCTCGCCGCGCCGGAGACCCGGTGCTGGCACTTGACCGCCGACGGATGGCGTCGCTCCCCCGCCGGCGGCAACGGACGCGACGTGCAGGAGGAACTGGTCCGGAAGGTCACCGGTGGCGAATAACGCTGCGTCCATCACGGCCGCGGGCGCGGTGCTGTGGCGTCCGTCCCGCAAGCACGGCGTGAAGGTCGCCCTGGTGCACCGCCCGCGTTACGACGACTGGTCGTTCCCGAAGGGCAAGGCCGCCAAGGGTGAGAGTGTGCTGCAGACGGCGGCGCGCGAGGTGCGCGAGGAGACCGGTTTCGCGGTGCGGCTGGGCCGGCACCTGACGACGGTGACCTACCCGGTCTCGTCGGGCAACAAGGCGGTGCACTACTTCGCCGCCTCGGTGGCGGACGGCTCGTTCCGGGACAACCGCGAGGTCGATCGACTCGCTTGGATGCCGGTTCACAAGGCGCGCAAACATCTCACCTACCACTACGACCGAACGGTGTTGGACGAGTTCGCCACGCTCCCGGCCGACCTGTCGACGGTCGTCCTGGTGCGGCATGCCCGCGCCGGCCAGCGGGACGATTTCAGCGGCTCCGACGAGGAACGGCCGTTGGACGGCAAGGGATTGGCGCAGGCGGCGGTGCTGGCCAAGCAGCTGCGGGAGTTCGGACCGGCGCGGGTTGCCGCCGCGCCGCTGGTGCGGTGCGAGCAGACAGTGCGGCGACTCGCGGACAGTCTGCGGATGACGGTGGACATCGAGGACGCGTTGTCCGAGCAGGCGTATCAACAGGATCCGGCGCGGGCCCGGCGGCGGGTCACGGAGCTGGCGCTGCTGGATGTCGGGGACGGCCCGGTGGTGGTGTGCAGCCAGGGCGGCGTGATCCCCGGTGTGGTCAAATCCCTGGCGGCGCGCACGAATCTGGCGCTGCCGACCGTGGCGACGCCGAAGGCCGCCTACTGGGTGCTGAGCTTCGAGACGAAGCGCCTGCGTCAGGCGGACCGGTATCTGCTGCCGGAGCTCTGAC
>CAZIIX010000043.1:0-7182 GCA_964539345.1 uncultured Actinomycetes bacterium
ACGTTGAACCACACCGGGGAGTTGAACGCGAACACCTGGTGCAGCAGCATCCAGGTCAGCTCGTGCGAGAAGATCTCGGTGTCCGCGGGCGTGGCGAAATAGCCGTTGGCCTGACCGACCTCGGTGTACTTGGTGACGACCCGGTCGATGAGCTGCCGCAGGCTGGACTCCCGCTGCGGCGTTCCGACCGCGCCACGGAAGTACTTGCTGGTGACGATGTTCGTCGCGTTGACCGACCAGAAGTCCGGGAACTCGACGCCGCGCTGCTCGAAGTTGATCGACCCGTCACGCCAGTTCGTCATGACGACGTCGCGGCGCTCCCACGTGACCTCGTCATACGGATGAACGCCCTGCGTGGTGTACAGCCGCTCGATGCGCAGCCCACGGCGGGAGCCCGAGGACCGACCCGAGCCGTTGCGAGCAGATCCGTTGCCCCGCTCCGTTGTCGCGTCGGTACCGGCGGTTTCGGTCATCGTAGGGTCCTTCCCGATTGGTGATGATTGCCGTGGCGACGAGCCGCGGCGAGTTCGTGTGGTGTGGTGCATGGATGGCAAGGGGTAGTGCCCGGGTCGGTCGGCGGGCCGAGCCCTACCCGACACCGGCGGGGGGCCGCGGCGGGCCGTCCGCGGTGCCGGCGACGACCGCGGTCGCCTCCCGGAGCAGATCGTGTCCCGTCCGATCCGCGCGCAACGTGATGATCTCCTCGAGGAAATCGTCCGCGCTGGAGTACGCGCGGTAGACGGACGCGAATCGCAGGTAGGCGACCTCGTCGAGTTCGCGCAACGGGCCGAGGATGGCCAGCCCGACCTCGTGGCTGGGCACTTCGGCGCAGCCGGTGGCGCGCACCGTGTCCTCCACCTGTTGCGCAAGTAGCGCCAGCGCGTCCTCGTTGACCGGCCGGCCCTGGCAGGCGCGTCGCACCCCATCGATGACCTTGGTGCGGCTGAACGGTTCCGACACCCCGCTGCGCTTGATGACCGACAGCACGGACGTCTCGACGGTGGTGAACCGCCGAGAGCACTCGGTGCACGAGCGGCGGCGGCGGATCGCCTGCCCGTCGTCGATCTCGCGCGAGTCGATCACGCGGGAATCGGTGTGACGGCAGAACGGACACCTCATCGCGGATCACCCCCTTCTTCGCGCCTCGTTCACGTCCGCGGTGTGGATGAGCACGTGGATATCACGTGCACAACGTGCCCCACGCTGTGGATAACCTAGCTCCGGTATACCCCAACCTGTGGACAACTCACATCCATGTAACTACTAGATGTAGGGGTCCAAGGTAGATCCCCCGTCGGCAAATCGCAAGCACCCCGGCGTGTCGCGCGTCGCCGGCGCGTCGCCCCGCACGGCTGCGGGTGCCGGCCACGGCTCAGCATCGCCTGGCACGGCTCAGCATCGCCTGGCACGGCTCACCGTGCCGGGATCTGCAGCACCGTGCCGGCGGGCACCACCGGACTCGCCAGGCCGTTGATCTGTTGGACGAGCCGGATCGCGTCGGCCGGGTCCCTGTCCGGCAGGTCGCGCACCACGATCGACTGCAGGCTCTCGCCGGGCGCCACCGTGACCGGGACGGTCGGCGTCGACGCGGGATGCCAGGCGATCGTGATGGAGCCGACGATGATGGCGGCGACGACGATGACGGTCATGCCCAGCCGCGCCCACCTGCCCATCCGGTACGGCTGCTCCGTGTCCTCGACGGCGCATGCCGCGGCCGGCGGGGCCGGCCGCCGGTGGGCGACGAGGGCGGACGGCCGGTTGCGGGGCCCGCTGGCACGCGCGCCGGATGCGGTGCGAGCCCTCGTCGTCGACGGACCGAACCGCCGGGCCCCGGACGGGGCAAAGACCTGAGTCTGAGTCGTCATGGTCCACCTCTGCTCGACATGCTCCCCGCAAAGGAGCGCTGGACGTCCGTGAAGCGGTATGCTCCAACCGAACGAGCGTTCTATCGAACTGCTGACCGAGTTGTACACCATAGGTCGGACAACGCCAGCCGTTCGAACCCCTGTTCGGACAAACTAGTGTTCGAATTGTTATACAGTGGGGTGGAATGCCCAGGCGAGAGCGGCGCATCCCGCGCAGAGAGGTAGGAGCCCCATGGTGGACCCCCGCAGCGACACGGACGCCGGTCAGCCGTCGTCTTCGACCGAAGCCGCCACACGCGGTCGCACCCTCACCATGCGGCAGCGCAAGGTGATGCAGGTGATCCGCGAATCCATCGCCGAACGCGGTTACCCGCCGAGTGTGCGGGAGATCGGCGAACTCGTCGGATTGAAATCTCCGTCATCGGTGGCCTACCAGCTTAAGGCGCTGCAGGAGAAGGGGCTGCTTCGCAAGGACCCGCGCCGCCCCCGAGCCGTTGATATCCGTCCCGCGGGCGGCTCTGCCAATGGCTCGGATACCGAATACAGCGATGACGCGGTCCCGTCGCATCCCGCGCCCGCCTACGTGCCGATGGTCGGGCGCATCGCCGCGGGCGGGCCGATCCTCGCCGAACAGGACATCGAGGACGTCTATCCGCTGCCGAAGGAGATCGTCGGTGAGGGAACGACGTTCCTGCTCCGGGTGGTCGGGGATTCGATGCGCGATGCCGCCATCACCGACGGGGACTGGGTCGCGATCCGGCAGCAGCCGACCGCGAACAACGGCCAGATCGTGGCCGCGATGATCGACGGAGAGGCCACGGTCAAGACATTCCAGCGGCGCGACGGTCACATCACGCTGATTCCGCACAACCCCGCGTTCGAGCCGATCGCCGCGGACGACGCCGAAGTACTCGGCATCGTCACCGCGGTCATCCGCAAGGTCTGACGACCTGGGACGACGCGTGTGCCCCTACCGGAACGACGCCCGGTAGGGGCACGCGCATCACAGCGTCGGTCCGGCACCGGGCCGGACCGGAGACTCGGGGTTGGCTACTGCTGGACCTGCTGGCTGGTGTCGACCGTGGCACCGTTGAGCACCGCGGTGCCGTCCTCGGGCGGAGCTGCCTGGGGAGCGGGCGCCGGTTGCGGCGCGGGAGCCGCCTGCGGTGCGGGAGCCGCCTGCGGTGCGGGAGCCGCCTGGGCGGCCGGCTGGGGCGCCGCAGCGGGGGGCGCGGTCGGCGTCGGCGTGGCCTGCTGCGGATGCGGGCTCGCCGCGATCTCCGCCGTCGGGGTCGCCACGGCAGCGCTCGCGTCGGTCTCTGCCGGCGCCTTCTCGGACTTGCTCTCCTCCTGCATGGCGGAGACCTCGGACTTCAGAATGCGCAGCGATCGGCCGACGCCGCGGGCAGCATCCGGCAACTTCTTAGCACCGAAGATGAGGATGAATGCTGCGAGAATGATCAGCCAATGCCACCACGACAAGCCGCCCATGGATACCTCCTCGTTCGCTGCGGTGATCCGTTCAGCGAATCGGAATGTTGTGCACCACCCACCATACCCACACGGCGTGACCTGCTCATGCCATCCGTCGGCGATGTAACGCTATCGTCACTGATCACCGGCGGGCGGTGGGAGCGGCGTACTCGGCGAGCGCGCCCGCAAGGTGCGCCGGCACCCGGGCCGCGAGCCTGGTGCCGTCGGCGGTGTGGTCCTCGGCCAGCACGATGCCCTCGGAGTGGATGCGGGAGATCAGCGCCCCCTCGGTGAACGGGACGAGCACGTCGACGGACACCGCCGGATCGGGCAGCATGTCCGCGATCCGTTCCCGCAGCCGGTCGATGCCGGCGCCGCTGTGCGCCGACACCATGACCGCCTGCGGAAGCAGATGACGCAGCCGGGTGAGAGTCTCCTGCTCGGCGATGTCCACCTTGTTGACCACGATCAGCTCGGGGATGTCGGCGGCGTCGATCTCGGCAAGCACCGTGCGCACGGCCGTGACCTGATCCTCGGGATGGGCGTCCGCCCCGTCGACCACGTGCACGATCAGGTCGGCGTCGGCGACCTCCTCGAGCGTGGAGCGGAACGCCTCGACGAGTTGGTGGGGCAGGTGGCGCACGAACCCGACCGTGTCGGTCAGCGTGTACACCCGCCCGTCCGTGGTGCGCGCCCGTCGCGTGGTGGGGTCGAGCGTGGCGAACAGTGCGTCCTGCACGAGCACTCCGGCGTCGGTCAGCCGGTTGAGCAGGGAGGACTTGCCGGCGTTGGTGTAACCGGCGATGGCCACCGCCGGGACCTGGTTCGCGCGGCGACCGGATCGTTTCGTGTCCCGCACCCGGCGCATGCCGGCGAGTTCGCGTCGCAGCTGCGCCATCCGTCTGCCGATCCGGCGCCGGTCCAGCTCGAGCTTGGTCTCGCCCGGACCGCGCGAGCCGATGCCGGCACCGGCGGCGACGCGACCGCCGCGCTGGCGGGACAGGGCGGCACCCCAGCCGCGCAGCCGCGGCAGCAGGTAGCTCAACTGGGCCAGTTCTACCTGGGCCTTGCCCTCCTTCGACCGGGCGTGTTGGGCGAAGATGTCCAGGATCAACGCGGTCCGGTCGACCACCTTCACCCGCAGCCGATCCTCCAGGTTGCGCAGCTGGCCGGCGGAGAGCTCGCCGTCGCAGATGACGGTGTCCGCGCCGCTCGCAGCGACCAGGGACGCCAGCTCGCAGACCTTGCCCGATCCGATGTAGGTCGCCGCGTCGGGGTGCGGCCGGCGTTGCACCAGCGCGTCGAGCACGACGGACCCGGCGGTCTCGGCCAGCGCGGCGAGTTCCGCCATCGACGCGTCGGCGTCGGCGGCCGATCCGGCCTCCCGCCCCGACCAGACACCGACCAGGATGACCTGCTCGAGCTGCAGGTCGCGGTACTCGACCTCGGAGATGTCGGAGAGCTGGGTGGACAGGCCGACGACGCGGCGCAATGCGGCGCGGTCGGCGAGTTCGCGCTCGCCGGTGGTGTGGGCCGACTCCCAGGTCGGGGCGGCTGCCTCGCCCGCGGATGCGGGGTGGTCGCCGTGCTGCGGGTGTGTGTTTTCCATATCGCCTCTAGCGTGCCATGGTCGGCCAGCTATTTATCGATGACGGAGCGACGCCGGCGCCCGCGGCTCCGCGGAGCGTCACAGGCCGGCGAGATCCACCGAGCCCGACGCGACCAGCACGGCGGGCCCGACGAGCGTGGCCTGGCATCCGTGCGGGTGCCGACTGATGCCCACCGTCACGTCGCCGCCCCGCACGGTCACGCGCACCCGGCCCTTGCGCAGCCCCTCTGCCTTGAGGTAGGCGGCCGCAGCGGCGACCGTTCCCGTCCCGCAGGATCGGGTCTCGCCCACGCCGCGTTCGTGCACGCGCATCCGCAGGTGGTGGTCGCCGACGCGTTCGATGACCTCGACGTTCGCCCCGTCCGGGAACAGCTCGGGGTCCACGGCGGGCGGCGTGGTGAGGTCGAATCCGTCCACGTCATCGCCGACCAGGCAGGCCAGGTGGGGGTTCCCGACGTCGACCTTGGTGCCCACGTACTGCCGGCCGCCGATGGTCGCGGTGGCATCTTCCTCGCACCGTACCGGCCCCATCCCGACGGCCACGTCGCCGACCGTGCCCAGCTCGGCCCAGTGGTCCCCGGCGCGGGTGACGAAGTCGATGCGGCCGGGCGTGATCCAGCCGGCGCTGACAAGGTAGCGGGCGAAGACGCGGGCGCCGTTGCCGCACATCTCGGCGAGTGACCCGTCCGCGTTGCGATAGTCCATGACGAAGCGGCCGTCCTCGGCCCGCGCCACCCGGATCGCCCCGTCGGCGCCGATGCCGGTGTGCCGGTCGCAGACCGCGCGGGCCAGTTCGGGGGTGAGCGTCAGGGCGCCGTGCGGGTCGGGCAGCAGCACGAAGTCGTTCTCCGTGCCGTGGCCCTTGACGAAGTCGATGCGCCGGGAATTCACGCGTTCCAGCCTACGGGCCGCCGACCGACGATGCGGAGCGCCCGGTCGACCAGGTCGGGTGCGGCGGCGTCGAGCCAGCTCAGGCGCTGGTCGCGTCGCCACCACGACCGTTGGCGACGGACGAAGCGGCGGGTGGCCGTGACGGTGTCGGCGACGGCGCGATCGAGTGCGGCCGTGCCGTCCAGGACGTCCAGCAGCTGGCGGTAACCCAGCGCGCGGGACGCCGTCATACCGGCGCGGAGGCCGTGCGCCTCCAGACGGCGCACTTCGTCGAGGAAACCGGCGGCCATCATCGCGTCCATGCGCGTGGCCAGTCGCTCGTCCAATGCGGCGGCGTCGCGGTCCAGGCAGAGCAGCGCGGCGTCGTAGCGCGGCGGGCCGGGGCGGGGCATGGTGGCGGTGAACGGCTCCCCGGTGAGCTCGATGACCTCCAGGGCGCGCACGATGCGCCGACCGTTGTTCGCCTCGATGGCCAGCGCGGCGGCCGGGTCGAGACGGGCCAGTCGTTCGCGCAGCACGTCGATGCCGCGGGTCTCGAGTTCGGCGGTGAGCCGCTGCCGAATGGCGGGATCGGTGCCGGGGAAACGGATGTCGTCGATGACGGCCTGCACGTACAGGCCCGATCCGCCGACGAGGATGGGCGACCGGCCGGCGGCGAGAACGGTCTCGATGACGTCCCTCGCCTGCGCCTGGTAGGCGGCGACGCTGGCGTGCTGCGTGACGTCCAGCACGTCGAGCAGGTGGTGTGGTATCCCGCGCCGCTGCCCCACGGGGACCTTCGCCGTGCCGATGTCCATGCCGCGATACAGCTGCATCGAGTCGGCGTTGACGACCTCACCATCGATCCGCTCGGCGATCGCGATGCCCAGCTCGGACTTGCCGGTGCCGGTCGGGCCGGTGACGACGATCAGGCGCGCGGAACCGGCCGCGGATGCCGATGGCGGACTCATCCGGTCGTCCAGCGCCACACGGCCGGGAGGTATCCGACGCCGAACGGCGTCGCGTAGCACAGGATCTCGGCACTGCTGGCGGGGCCGGCCGGTGCGGTGGCCGCGGCGAGTGCGGCGATCGCCGGGAAGGACTCGGCCCGCAGTGCCACGGCCAGGTCGCCGAGCCCGGCGCAGGCGCGGCCCAGCGCCGCCGGGTCACCGGTACTCCACGCGTCCCGCACGGCGGCGTCGAACTGTGCCGATCGCGGATCGGGTCCACCCGGGGCGGCATCGCCGTGGCAGGCGGCGCCGTCGGCCATGACCAGCAGCCCGACCCGGCGTGCCGGCTGCGCGGTGACCAGGTCGGCGAGCGCGGCGTGTCCCGCGGCCGGTGGGGGCTCGGCGTCTCCCGCGG